>CAJWWL010000223.1 GCA_913048125.1 uncultured Opitutia bacterium
CTTTCATCGGTCTGGATAATTTTAAACTCTTCAATTGCGCTTTCTGCTTCATTTTAAAACTGACCAAACTATGTCTCTTAGACCCCAAAATATTTGTTTTACGATGCAGAAACAACTAGCAGTTCGAAATGGGGAATCCTACTGTGGCTGAGTTTTGTGCAGGTCAGCGCTGGGTTAGTGAGACCGAGCCCGAATTAGGGTTGGGGACAGTTGTCGAGGTGCCTGAGCGACAGGTGCGTTTACTGTTCCCAGCTGTAGGGGAGATGCGTTTGTATGCGGCAGCTGGGGCACCCCTGCGACGGGTGGAATTCGAAGTGGGGTCCGAAGTGGAGGATCATGAAGGGCAGCGACTGCGCATTGAGGAGGTAAGAGATGATGAAGGGGTGTTGACCTACGTTGGTGGAGGATTAGAGATTCCTGAAGCACTACTTTCTGATCGATTGCAGTTCGGGGGAGCAATGGATCGTTTGCTTGCCGGAGACTTTGATCTGCTTCAGGAGTACGATTTGCGGCGAAGAGTGTTTGATTTCAACCACAATTGGAGTCAGTCAGAAGTTCGTGGATTCATCGGAGGTCGGATCGACTTAATTCCACACCAACTCCATGTGGCTCACGAGGTCAGTGCGCGACTCGTTCCGCGGGTAATGCTGTCTGATGAGGCAGGTCTTGGTAAAACAGTGGAGGCGGGACTAATCCTACACCGTCTGAGGCGTGCCGGACGAGCGGAGCGAGTCATTATTCTCGTTCCAGAAAGTTTGTTGCATCAGTGGTTTGTTGAGATGTTGCGGAAGTTTAATCTGTTCTTCCACATATACGATTCCGAAAGATGCAAGGCAACGACCACTGTTTCGGAGGGTGGCAACCCATTTCTAGATGAACAGCTTGTGCTTTGCAGTTTGGACTTTCTGGCCCATGATTCTGAAATGGCCGAGCACGCGGCCAAGGCTGGCTGGGATCTCGCCGTAGTAGATGAAGCCCACCACCTCACCATAGAAGGTGAAAACGGTGACGCCTATGCTGTAGTTGAGGCTTTGTCGGCCAGTTCTAACGGACTCCTCCTTCTTACTGCGACGCCTGAGCAACTAGGTCTTGATAGCCACTTTGCTAGGTTACGGTTGCTCGACCCAGACCGTTATCGTGACATGAAGGATCTTGAAGATCAGTCTCAGGATTTCGTAAGGATGGCGGAAGTTGCTGCGGCTTTGAATGATAACGACAAACTCAGTTCTGCACAACGTGATTTGCTGGCTGAGTTGCCCGGAATAGACTTGGAGTCGATGTCACGGTCCGAGTTACTTGCGGGAATCCTCGATCGTCATGGTCCCGGGCGAGTCATTTTCCGCAATACGCGTGCCTCGGTTAAGGGTTTTCCCAAGCGAAAGGCCCATTTAATCCCCTTGGAGACACCCTCGGGAAATGATGAACTGGCTCGGGACCCTCGCGTGCTTTGGCTCGTAGAATGGCTGGAGAATAACTCTGACGATAAGGCATTAGTCATCTGCCGTACTCAAGAATTAACCATGGGGTTGGAGGCTGCATTGAGAAAGCATACTTCTGTTCGTTGTGGGGTTTTTCATGAAGGTTTAACCCTAATTCAGCGAGACAGAAATGCTGCGTGGTTCGCAGAAGAGGATGGAGCCCGTCTTTTAATTTGCTCTGAAATTGGAAGTGAGGGGCGTAACTTCCAGTTCGTTCAGAACCTTGTTCTTTTCGATCTCCCGGACGATGCTGAACTACTCGAACAGCGAATTGGTAGACTCGACCGAATTGGCCAGAAGGGGACTATCCAAATTCATATTCCATATCTTCTTGGTGGAGAAGGCGAAATATTGGCCCGATGGTACCATGAAGGTCTTGGTGCCTTCGAGCGCAACCCTCCCGCAGGAGGAGAGATGATGCGAATCTTTACCGACGAGCTTGCCCAGCTAAGTTCTGCTCACTCTTCAGAAGGCTTAACTGATTTCCTCCAGCGTGTGCGCATTAAGCATGAAGAATTAGATCATCAGATGGAAACTGGCCGAGATCGTCTTCTTGAGCTAGCTTCACACAATCCCGAAAATTCCGCGCGTATCGCAGAGACAATACGTCAGGCCGATTTGGATTCCGGAGCAGAACAACTGCTTCTCGATGTGCTTGATATCCACGATGTCTCAGTAGATGAACTAGGTCGTCGCACCTACTCCATCGATAACCGTCGATTTTCTGGTGAATCTTTCCCGGGACTGCCACGGGATTTTCTTGTGGGCACGTTTGATCGTAATCTCGCACTGGCACGAGAGGACTTGCACTTGCTCAGCCCCGACCATCCTGTGTTTGATGGTGCACTGGACCTTCTTATTACTAGCGGGACTGGAAACTGTAGTTTTGGTTTCTGGGAGACAGATGAAGACCCCAGCCTACTTCTCGAAACTCTCTTTGTCCTGGAACCAATGGCAGCATCCCATCTGGACGTTGGTCGCTTCCTTCCGCCAACTCCTCTACGTATCCTCGTAGACCCCACTGGCGCAATGCTGGAGGAGGAAGTTCCAGCTCTAAAGTCTGGAAGTCCGCAAACCCTCATCGAAAAACCTCGCGTTCGAAAAAACCTACTACCCAAAATGCTCGCTTCGTCAGAGAAACATGCTGAGACCCAAGCACGAGGCATACAGGCAACGGCAGCTGCAAATATGCGCCGAAAAATCCAATCTGAAATAGATCGTCTTCTCGCACTCAAAAAGGTGAATCCTGATGTTAGAGATGAAGAAATCCAAATTTCTTGCCAGCAATTGGAAGAACTTTCCGAAGCCATAAGCCATGCACGAGTTCGACTGGATGCAGTCCGTCTTATTTGGAAGGGTGGCTCAAGTGATCCCATCTCAAATTGTTAACAATTCCAATTGACCCAAAATTCTCTCAGTAATATCAAGACCGTATGCTTTTTGCAGAAAAGCCCGTTCGTTCACTTCGTGAGCAAATCGTCGATACGCTTCGTGCTGAGGTTTTAGGGGGTGCTTGGGACAACAATGCACCTGTTCGTGAGCAAGCTCTGGCTGAGCGCTTTGGTGTAAGTCGAGGACCTATCAGGGATGCGCTTCAGGAGTTGTCGCGTGAGGGAGTTTTAATCTACCAACCTAATAAGGGTGTTCGAGTTAATAAGCCTCCAGTTGGGGCTGAACGTCAGTTATTGCAATCTATGCGTCGGGAGATGGAGACCTTCTGCCTGAGCCAATGTATGGATCAACTGACAGGTTCTGATGACGAGCAATTACAACTAATTCTGCATGACTTAACTCGTGCATGCTCTCGTGGCGAAGTAAGTGCAATTGCAGATTCCGATCTGTCATTGCATCGCTTTCTCGTTCGTAGTGCTTCTAAAGAACTTGAGATTGTTTGGCAGAGTATTGCTTCAAGGGTTTTAATGGACTACACCCGTTGCGAATGTTATGATGAGGTAGTGCAAGAGCACACATCAATTGTTGAAGCCGTAATAAATCGTGATCTTGAATCTGCTCATCAAGCGATCCTCAAGAACATCATTTGAGATGCATCTCTTTAATCGCGTCCTATTTTTACAACTCTTCTTCTGGCAAATACTCTTAGCAGATGAAGGGGAACAGCTTTTCTCGCTGAAAGTCAGAAATATACTAAGCTCCAAGTGCTATGCCTGCCATGGCGGAGATCCTTCAAAAATCAAGGGTGGTCTGGACCTTACATCTCGGCGTGGTATGCTAAAAGGAGGCGAAAGTGGGCTCTCCTCACTTTTACCCGGCAAGCCATTGGAAAGCCCTCTCTACATTGCTTCTGCGCGCAACAATGATGACGAATGGTCAGTCATGCCTCCGAAGGAGAATGATAAACTCTCTTCCAAGCAGCTCATTGCAATAAAACGCTGGATTGATTTGGGCGCCCCTTGGCCAGACAAAAAGACGCAACTACGGTATGTTGCAAATGAACGCGGAAAGCGAGTCACCGAAGACGGCATTCTAATGGAAACAAGTGGAGGTTTATCTGATGACTGGACATATCGCCGCTATAATCCAGAGGACATCTGGGCTTTCATGCCCGTTAAAAAGCCCAAGCTTCCAATTGGTGGTCTTAACCCGGTGGATTCCTTCATAAGATCCAAACTGGGAAAAGAAAAGATTAAGCCCTCCGCTCAAGCTCATTTCCGAGATTTGGTAAGACGTGCCTACCTTGACCTGCACGGGCTTCCACCAACTCCTTACCAAGTGTACCAGTTTCGTCTGGAATGGGATAAAAACCCGGATAATGCCTGGAGCGACCTGATTGAGCAGTTGCTGAAAAGTCCTCATTATGGAGAGCGCTCTGCCCAGCACTGGCTCGACGTTGCACGTTATGCTGACACTGCTGGACTCTCAAACGATTACGAGCGCTCCAACATGTGGAGGTATAGAGACTACGTAACAAGAGCGTTCAATGCCGACAAACCATACAATCGATTTATAATCGAACAAATTGCAGGGGACGAGCTTTGGGAAGCGCAACCCAAGGATAAGAAAAGTTCTGACCTACTTGTAGCCACATCTTTTCTTAGAATGGGACCCTGGGATCCCGCTATGGTCCTTAAACCGCAAGCCCGACAGCTTTACCTGGATGACGTAGTAAACGCTGTTGGACAGACTTTTTTGAGTACGACCATGCGTTGCTTCAAGTGCCATGACCACAAGTTTGATCCTCTCCCGACTAGAGACTACTATCGTTTCTATTCCGCTTTTTCCACAACTCAGCTTGCCGAACGCCCAGCTCCTTTCTCAAAGCAGGAGAATCTTCTTGGATTAGAGCTGGGGAGAAAGGCTACCCAGCGAATGCTGGACTTCGCCAAGAAGAAATATCAAACCCTCTACTCCAAGCAGGAGGATGCTGCAAAAACCTGGTATTCAGAACGAGGTAAAGAATACCTTGATGAGAATAAGCGCAGAAGTTTGCCTGATGAGGAAAAGCCACCCAGGCATGTTGGCCTTACTCCTGTGGAGCAAGGGAGGCTAAAGGTTCGGAGACAGGATGACTGGATCTGGTCGAGGCGAATGGAGAGATATGAACCTATGGCTCAGTCGGTTTACAATGGTCCAGTTCCAAAATCTTTGAATGCCCGTAAAATGCGGATGCCCAACAAGGTTCCTAAAATCACTGCTGATGAGGCTACTCCAATCTTACTTGGCGGTGCTCTGGAAGCGCCGGGAGACCTAGTTAGACCTGGAGTCCTTAGCGCGCTTGCTATACCGACCTCTGAGGATCCTTCTGATCCCTATCTTATAACCGACTCAACTTCAGGCAGACGTCTTGCCTTAGCGCGATGGATTGCTCATCCGAAGAATCCCCTCACAGCTCGTTCCATCGTTAATAGAGTCTGGCAAAGGCATTTTGGGAAACCTCTAGCTGGTAACCCTAACAACTTCGGAGCCAAAGGGGCTAAACCCACCCACCCCGATCTTCTTGAGTGGTTGGCCGCAGACTTTATCGAGAATGGTTGGAAGTTCAAGAGGTTACATCGGCTTATCATGTCCTCTGAGACTTATCGGCAATCCACTTCACATCCAAATATAAAGAAGCTTCGTGAAGTGGATCCTAACAACCATTTCTTGGCCTACCGTGAGCCTCGTCGCCTAACCGCCGAGGAACTTCGCGATGGAATGTTAGTCAGCAGTGGGGAGTTGAACCGTCAGGTGGGTGGGCTTCCAAGTATGCCTGAAATTAACATGGAGGTAGCTTTACAGCCCAGAATGATACAGTTTTCTTTAGCCCCAGCCTACCAACCCTCTGCACTTCCTGAGCAAAGGAATCGACGCACTCTTTATTCATACAGAGTGCGTGGTCAACCAGATCCATTTCTTGAACTCTTCAACCAACCAAACCCGAATGATTCTTGTGAGGAAAGGGATTCCACATCGGTAAGCCCACAAGCCTTAACTCTTCTTAATAGCCAAGTAATGAC
>CAJWWL010000224.1 GCA_913048125.1 uncultured Opitutia bacterium
GCATGCTGGACTACCGATTAGAAGATCGCTGGACTCCACGGATGTCACCTTTTGGTCCAATTTTTCTTTCAGCCATTCGCAGAGGGCTTTAGTGGTATCTTCGTCGAGTTGCTCTTCATTATCTGGCTTGTCGAGCTTATCGAGTTTCACCTCGTCTGAATCGCCTGAGATAAGCTTTTTCTCTTCAAAGGTGCCTACATCGCGAAGAATAATTTCATCAGCCTCTTCAAATGCATATATAACCTCGATATTACGTGCCTTAAAAGCCTCTAGAAAAGGACCGGCCTCGATAGATGCACGATTTTGTCCGAAGAGATAGTATACCTTATCCTGATCCTCCGGCATGCGCGATACATACTCTGTGAGACTTGTTAATTTACCTGCTTCTGTGTAAGAGGATTCAAAGCGTAAGAGTCCACTAAGTTTGTCGCGGTTATTAAAATCAAGATGAATACCTTCCTTGATAAATAAACCAAATGTTTCCCAAAAGCTATTATAGGTATCTGGCTTCTTCTTTGCTGTATCTTGCAGGAGCTTTATGAAGCGCTTCGTTATAAGAGTGTTCAGTTTTTGTACGAGTGCACTATCCTGCATGGACTCTCTTGAAATATTCAGAGGCAGATCCGCGCTATCCACCACCCCCTTGAGAAAGCGGAGCCAGTCAGGTAGCAGTCCTTTGGGCTCTGCGTCTATAAGTACCTTGCGACAATGTAGCGCAACACTGGGGTCCATTTTTCCAAAACCAAACCTTTCAGTGTTCTCCTTGGGTACAAACAGAAGAGAGTTGATGCTTATTGGTGCATCAGCATTGAAGTGCATTCTCAACAAAGGTTCGTCGTAAGCATTAGCTTGGAACTTGTAGAACTCAGTGTACTCCTCTTCTGAGATCTCAGATTTATTCCGTAACCATATTGCTTCTACAGTATTTACTCGTTCCCCATTTATGTTAATCGGGAACTGCACGAAGTTAGAATACTGCTTGATGATATGTTTGATTCTTTCCTCTGTGGCGAACTCCTTGCATTCTTCCTTTAGGTGAACAACGATTTTTGTTCCTCGACGTTGGCCTTCGGCTTCTTCGATTGTGTAACTTCCCGCACCTTCGCTTTCCCAAACAAGACCTGATTCTGCAGGATCCCAAGAGTGGGTATATACCTGTACCTTTTCTGCCGCCATAAAAGTACTGTAGAAACCGACTCCAAATTGACCGATTAGGTTATCCTTTGCGGCATCTCCTTCCTTCATCGCTTCGAGAAACTTTTTCGATCCAGAGTGGGCAATTGTACCAAGATTTTCGACAAGTTCCTCCCGGTTCATGCCGATACCAAAGTCTTGTATGGTAAGTGTACTGGCCTTGTCGTCGGTCGTTAGATTGATCTCTAGGGAAAGATTGTCGTCATGGATTTTCTTCTCCGTGATCTGAGTATGTCGGAGTTTTTCTAGAGCGTCGGACGCATTTGAGACCAATTCGCGTACGAAGATCTCCTTGTCCGTGTATAGGGAGTTGATGACGATATCCAGCACTCGCTGGACTTCTGCTTGGAATTGATGTGTTTCAGACATGGTTATTGATCATGAAATAATTAATCGGGGGGGTCATAAAATTTCTCGTCTGCAAAAAAGCAAGCACGCGTCAATGAATGTTCAATGAGAATTCAGCATATCTTTGAGATTCACTATATCTACTCCAACGACGACCCATAAGGGAATTGTTAGGACAGATAAGAAGGTTGAGCCTAGTATGATCTGAAGTGCCGTATTTGTAGATCCTCCATAATGTTTGGCAATTACGATAGGGAAGATGCCACAAGGCATTGCTGCTTCGATTACGAGTACAGCCTTCAACTCTGGCATTATTGGTAGTCTTGCCGCAGCAGCAATGAATCCCAATGGTAGGACTAACTGCCGTAATGTGCATGCCGTTAATACAACTCTGTAATGCTTTTGCAGATTGAGGCCTCTTAAGTTGTCTCCTAGTGTTGCACCAATCAAGATTAGTCCGATCGGAATTGCGAGGCTAGCAGCATGATCGATTAATCTATCAGTACCTTGGGGAATATGTTCTGCGTACCCTGACCAGTTGAGAGCCAAAGCAAGTGCCACGGCGATCATGGGGGGATTTACCATCCTTTTCCACTCGAGCTTCTCTGAGCCCGCAGTCAAAAAAAGAATGCCGATTGACCAGATTCCAAGTTCGACACCAGCTACGAAAACTAGTAGTATCCCGAAGGTCTCTGGCCCGAATAAAGCATTGGCGACTGGGAATGCAAAATACCCGTAGTTGAAAATACCAGTTGTGAACACAAATGTGTTACGTTCGCGAGAACTCATGAAGGAAATCTGGCTTGCAGCAATTCTGGCGACAATCTGGCCAGTTGCTATCGCAAAAAATCCACAAAGTAATATGGTAAATAGCAAACTTGGATTCGATTCCAACGTACTATTCTTCATCACATTTTGTAGTATTAGGCAGGGGTAAAGGAACCATACAACGCATCGAAGCAAAGCCTTGTCCCAGCTGGGCTTAAGTAAGCCCAACCATCTAAGGGAAATCCCTATCAGAGCCCACCCTACGATAACAAGAAGGGAGAGGGTGAGCTTGCTGTACGGGATATCATTCATTCTGGGATGCCAATGAGGCAATCCAAGGTTTGCCTTTTATGAAATGGAGTGCATCGTCTTCACCCTTTTGTTTTCCATGGCAAGGGAAATCACAGAACGAAAGCGTGCTACCGTCCATACTCTTGGCTGTCGTCTAAACCAGTCTGAGTCCAATCTTATACGCGACCAATTGATCGAAAGAGGTTACGACATTGTTCCTTTTGACGCGAAGTCAGACTTGGCTGTAATAAATACTTGTACTGTGACCAGACAAGCTGATTCAAAGTGCCGTTCAGCCATACGCCAGTTCACTCGCCGGAACCCTGAGGCAATCACCGCTGTTGTAGGTTGCTACTCCCAGATGGGGTACAAACAGATTTCAGAGATTGGTGGAGTAGACGTCATCATTGGTAATCAGGACAAGCTTAACGTCCTCGACTATCTCGGGGAGGAGAAAAATGAAGTGCCTGTTATCGTTCGAGATCAGATCGATCGTGATGACTTCTCTATAAGCTTTGCTGGTGATCTGCCTTTCAACCACCGAGCTAATCTGAAAATTCAGGATGGGTGCAACTTCATGTGCACATTCTGCATTATTCCTTTTGCACGGGGACGAGCACGTTCTCGCGATTTTGGTAATCTACTTGCGGAGGCAAGTAATCTAGTGAGTCGAGGTGTTAGGGAACTAGTCCTCACTGGGGTAAACTTAGGGACTTACAGTCATAGCGGTCATGAAATTATTGATATCGTCGATGCCCTAGACGATTTAGACGAGCTATTGAGAATCAGAATTTCCAGTATCGAGCCTACAACCATCCCCGAAGCTTTATTTGAACGAATGGCCGACCCTGTCCATGCCTTGCTCCCTTATCTTCATATTCCCTTACAGGCTGGGTCCAATGAAATTTTGCAGGCTATGCGCCGTAAGTATTCACTGAAGGAATTCTTAGACTTTGTGGATAAGGCTCACGCCTCTGTGCCTAATCTTTGTGTAGGTACCGATATTATGGTAGGCTTTCCCGGCGAGACTGACGAACTCTTTGAGCAAAGTTGTGCCAGCTTTATGGAAGGGCCTTTTGCCTACTGCCATGTTTTCACCTATTCTGAGCGAGAGGGTACTGTTGCTGCACGTCGAAAAGACCATGTTACAGTCTCTGAGCGTAAGCGCCGCAGTGCGCATCTGCGCCGCCTAAGCGCTATGAAACGCCATGAGTTTCACGAAGCCTATCTAGGCCGAGAGTTTTCCGTATTATTTGAAGATCCTCGTGAGGGCACTTGGCCAGGGTACACACCTAATTACATCCGTGTTGTTGTTCCTGATGCTGGAGAGGATCTCGCCAATCGGCGCGGACGCGTTCGTCTGGAGTCTGTGACCCCCGAATTCGTCGAGGGCACGCTGCTAGAGATGATCGACTGAACACCCTTACTGCCATGAATCAGCCCGACAAGCTCCTCCTTTGGGATATAGATGGAACGATTATCCGCACCAAGGGGGCAGGTGAGTCCGCCATGAATCGTGCTTTCTCGGAGGTTTTTGGGCAGGGCGGCGACCTTTACGATATTGACTACTCCGGCCGCACGGATCCACTGCTGGGCAAGATGCTCTGTGAACACTACGGGTTTCCGTATGAGCCGGAGTCGAATCAGGCGTTTGTCGATGCGTACGTGCGCCACCTCTCGGCGATCCTTGCTGATACGCCTGCGACGCTTCTCCCGGGGATGAATGTGCTGCAGGATCTGGCTTCCCGACCAGACTGCCTACAGGGGCTCCTCACTGGCAACGTCCGTTCCGGGGGCAAGGTGAAGCTTGAGAGTGTCGGCGTCTGGGAATGTTTTGCCTATGGTGCGTTTGCAGATGGATGTTTCGACCGCAACGAGTTGGCGCCTAGGGCGTTGGAGATGGCGTTCGAGGGCTTCGGCTTAGAGTTTGCCCCAGAAAAGGTCTTCGTGATCGGGGACACCCCACGCGACGTGGAATGCGGCCAGCAGGTGCGGGCCTGCACGATCGCCGTTGCTACAGGCAAGTATTCGGTGACGGAGTTGGAGGCGGCCGGACCTGATTTCGTGTTCGAGGACTTATCGGACACGGGTGCTTTCCTGTCCGCGCTCGGCATTGGCAAGCCGTTCAGTCCTGGCGCTTGATCGTGCCGTCCTGAATCTTGTTCAGGTAGTTGTCCAGCTCCATGCGGACCTTGGGCATCAGCACGTACAGTCCAATGACATTTGGGAAGCACATGGCAAAGATCATGGCATCGGAGAAACCGATGACGTTGCCCAACGACATAGCCGCGCCTACCACGATGAAGAAGCAGAATATGAACTTGTATATGAGGCGGGAAGTCTGGCTCCGGCCGAACAGGTAGACCCAGCACTGTTCTCCGTAGTAGGACCATGCAATCATTGTTGAGAATGCGAACAGTATAACTGCTAAAGCCAAAATCATTGGGAACCAAGAAATCACACTCTCAAACGCGCTTGAGGTCATACCTACACCCCCTAAGCCTTCCGCGTTCTGCCACGTGCCTGTTATAATGATCACAAGGGCAGTCATGGTACAGACTACAACTGTATCAATAAAAGGTTCTAATAGGCTAACCAGACCTTCGCTTGCAGGGTTCTCAGTACGCACTGCTGAGTGAGCAATGGACGCAGAACCAATTCCTGCCTCGTTTGAAAAAGCTGCTCTTTTGAATCCTTGAATGATGACACCAACTACCCCACCGGTAACAGCATCTCCCGTAAAGGCACCAGAGAAAATTTGCCCTAATGCCATAGGTATCTTTCCTGCGTGTATCATAAGGACGACCATCGCTCCTACTACGTAGATTCCGCACATTAATGGTACTATTTTTGCTGTTGTTCTAGCAATGCTTCGGATTCCTCCAATTATAACTATGGCAACAATAATGGCAATAATCAGACCGAAGAACCAGCCCTTCCCAGACCACCAACTAGCATCTGCACCTGTGACTCCTACAAACTGTTGGTAAGCTTGGTTGATCTGGAACATATTGCCCCCGCCCAGCGAGCCGCCGATGCACATTATTGCAAAAAACACAGCCAGCACTTTGCCCAACCCAGCAAGCCCCTTTTCGGCAAAACCTTGGCTCAAGTAGTACATTGGACCGCCGTAGGTCTTTCCTGCATCGTCGATCTGCCTGTACTTAACCCCGAGCGTACATTCCACGAACTTAGCAGACATTCCCAGTAAACCTGCTACAATCATCCAAAAAGTAGCACCGGGACCACCTAGGCTGATTGCAACTGCTAC
>CAJWWL010000225.1 GCA_913048125.1 uncultured Opitutia bacterium
GCCACCCCCCGTACCGTAAATCACTACATTAAGTCGATGCAGGGAACCTCTTTCGGTACCAAGTTCGAGGGTCTGAAAGTCTCTATGGAGCTTCCCAGTCATATTGAAGGCCTCTATCATGCCGGCTCTGTCGGTATCATAATGTCTGGCTGGCTAGGCACCATTAACTACGGTGTCATTGTCGCTAGTAAGGTAGATACCTTCCTTCGTTCAATTGAGACTGCAGAGAAAGCCGACGCTTAATAAAGGTTCTTCATGAGCGAAGAGGTTTACCAAGCCATACCCCATCGTCCGCCGTTCCTGTTTCTGGACGAAATTCTAGATGCCACCGAGGATTCTGTGCGTGCGAGTCGTACGATCCGCTCAAACGAACCCCAGTTCGAGGGCCATTACCCCGGAAACCCTATCATGCCGGGAGTGCTATTATGCGAATCTGTATTCCAAGCTGGGGCAGTATTTCTATCTAGGAAACTTGAGGTGGATGTTGCCGGAGACACCACTAAACGCACACCAGTACTCACTCGCATCCAAGATGCTAAGTTTAAAAGCATTGTTCGTCCCGGTGATAACCTCATTATCGAAGCATCCCATACGGAGACCCTTGGACAGTTCTATTTCCTTAAGGGCAAAGTGACTAGAGACGGCAAGACTGTCATGACGGTTAAATTCTCCTTGGCAATGGTCGAAGCGGAGAGTACCACATGAGTTTTCTTGGACTGGAGGGTCGCACCTTCCTTATCTTTGGTGTAGCAAACAGGAAGAGCATTGCGTGGCTTGTTGGTCGCACCTTAGAGTCTGAGGGTGCCAAGGTCATTTACAGTGTTCGGTCGAAAGAACGCCTAGAGTCCGCTGCAAAACTTCTTGGCGAACGACCCGTTCACATCTGCGATGTTGAGTATCCGGAAGAAATCGAACGGCTTGCCGAAAAACTGAACTCAGAAGGCATACAACTGGATGGCATCTTACATTCTGTTGCATTCGCGAATTACTCTGATGGCTTTAAGCCCTTCCATGAAACGCAACGAGGTGACTTTCTTCAGGCGACTGCGATTTCCAGTTTCTCATTAGTGGACATTGCTCGCTGCTGCAAACCCATCCTCAAAAACGATGCCTCGGTTGTTGCTGTCGGTATCTCCTCCACGGATGTTACTGCAGAAAACTATGGCTACATGGCGCCGATCAAGGCCGCCCTAGAAGGCTGTATTCGCTACCTCGCAAAATCTTTTAGTGCCGATTCAGAAGTGCGTTTCAACTCAGTCAATAGCGGTCCACTAAAAACCAGCGCTTCTGCTGGAATTCCTGGATATTTAGAAAGCTATCTCTACAGCGAAAAGCTTACATTCCGTAAACGTGGCCTTTCCACCCAGGAAGTAGCTAATACTGCGGTCTTTCTTCTGAGTCAGATATCCAGCGGGATCAATGGGCAAGGGCTTACCGTTAACGCAGGCATGGACTTGAACTATTTCGATAAGGAAGTCGTCCGCCTAGCCATGCGCCCGGAGACGGATGCTTCCGGTTGATTTACCTCGGCGATCATTCCAATGAACTTCGAGAACGTATGCATCGAATCCCTAGGTTATGCCCTTGGTCCGAATGTATGGAGCTCAGCTTCTATTGAGGAGCAATTAGCGCCACTTTACGAACGCCTAAAACTTCCCGAAGGCCGTCTTGAGTTAATGACTGGAATTCGGGAGCGTCGCTTCTGGGACAGCAACACACTTGCATCTGAAGCCAGCGCTCTTGCGGGCAAGGATGTTCTCAGCAAGTCTTCAATCTCAACAGACAAAGTTGATCTATTAATCCATTGTGCAGTCTCACGCGACAGACTGGAACCCGCAACAGCCTCCTATGTTCATCGCCACCTAAATCTAACCGGTCGCACGCAGATTCTTGATGTTTCCAATGCTTGCCTTGGGTTTCTAAACTCAATTGTTCTTGCGGGAGGACTCATCGATAGTGGGCAAATCCAGACTGCCCTTATCGTAGCTGGTGAGAATGGAAGGCCACTTGTTGAGAATACCATCAAGACACTACTATGTGGCGATTTCACCCGTCAGTCCATAAAGCCTTATTTCGCCAATCTAACCATCGGAGCAGGAGCTGCATCTGCTGTCCTCTGTCACCGTGACCTGCTAAAAAGTCCTTCAGCACATCTTGTAAAGGCAGCAGTTGTTGAAACTGACACATCACACAATCAACTTTGTGAAGGCGATACCGCTGGCGATGCGCTGGACATGCAGACGGACTCTGAGGAGTTGCTGGTAGCTGGTATTGGTGTTGCAGAAAGAGCTTGGGGCAAATTCAAAGACCACACCAGATGGTCTGCCGATACACCTGATCACTATCTAACTCACCAAGTTGGCCGCACCCATCAACGTCGTCTCTACGAAACGCTAGGCATTGATGAGTCAAAGGATTATTCAACTTTCCCCGAACTTGGCAATGTGGGGTCAGTCTCTCTTCCAGTTACACTTGCCAAGGCTGATGAGAGCGGACGTCTTAAACAAGGTGACAAGGTAGCTCTTCTTGGAATTGGAAGTGGACTTAGCTCTATCATGATGGCGGTACAATGGTGAGTAGGTCTAAGATCCCAAGCTGGCTTAGCGAAACTTATCCTTTCGCACAAAACAGTCATGACCTGCCTAGTTCGATCCGAATGAATTATGTAGACCATGGGGAAGGGGAGTCAGTCCTACTTCTCCATGGAAATCCGAGCTGGTCATTTCTG
This sequence comes from uncultured Opitutia bacterium, assembly GCA_913048125.1. Lineage (GTDB taxonomy): Bacteria > Verrucomicrobiota > Verrucomicrobiia > Opitutales > JABJCN01 > JABJCN01. Next base: position 2,729 of record CAJWWL010000225.1, read on the forward strand.
TATCGTGATCTTGTTCAGCAACTTAGCGCAAATCAATTTAGGTGCATTGCCCCAGACCACATAGGATGCGGACTTTCCGATAAACCGCAGGCTTACTCATATACTCTACGTAAGCATATAGATAACATCGAAAGCCTAGCTGAAAGGCTAAAGCTTGATTCTTTTCACTTGGTTGTACACGACTGGGGAGGTGCCATTGGTTGCGGTTTGGCTGTTCGTAATCCCGAAAGAGTCCGCTCTTTGAGCATCCTCAACACGGCCGCCTTTCGTTTTTCTCGGATGCCACTCCGTATCGCCATCTGCCGAATCCCTCTCCTCGGTGAAATACTGATCCGTCAGTTCAATGTCTTTGCTGGAGGCGCAACTACGATGGCAGTTACCAAACCAATGTCCTTTATGACTAAGCGCGGGTTCACTCACCCATACCGAACGTGGAATGATCGTATTGCCACAGCTAGGTTCGTACAGGACATCCCCATGAAATCCAGCCATCAATCCTGGGGAACGCTATGCGAGATTGAGGAGAAACTTATTTCCCTCTCCGACAAACCAATGCACCTATTCTGGGGAATGAAAGATTGGTGTTTCTGCCCCTCTATTCTCGAGCACTGGCAGCGTCTTTTCCCGAAAGCTGAAGTCAGTAAATACAATGATGCAGGCCATTACATACTTGAAGACGCAGGAAATGAGGCGCTCCAAGACATCAACCAGTTTCTGACTAGCAATTAGAGACTGTAAGGAATATTCAGTCTTGCTTTTGAGTGTCAGCAGGTTCACTTGATGGCAACCTGCCATGCATACGAGTGATTTCGCGCAAGTAATCAGAACTTTCTTCCTCAAGCTTGTCTAATTGGGCATCAGTAACTCGCCAACTCCAATTTCCCTCAGCAACGCCAGGAGTGTTGAAGCGAGCAGATTCATCGAGACACAGCAAGTCCTGCAGAGGATATAGAGCAATTCTTGCAACTGAAGCCGAAGCCGCTCGAACTAAATCCCAGGAGGGAGAACTACCGTCCACACTGAGATACCTACGGTAATTATCGCGCACAGGTTCAGGAACTTCTTTGTACCAACCGATAGATGTATTATTGTCGTGAGTACCAGGGAATACAACACAGTTAGCCGTCGAGTAGTTATGTGGAAGGTGCGGGTTTGAAGTGTCACCAAAAAATGCAAATTGCAAAACCTTCATTCCTGGAAAACCAGCAGCATCCCGAAGGGCATAAACCTCAGGGATCATTTCGCCAAGATCTTCAGCAATAATTCTAGGTTCAGGTACAATCTCTTGCAGTTTCCTAAAGAAGGGGAGTCCAGGTCCAGGCTCCCATGTTCCTGTACAAGCATCTGGTGCATCAGCTGGTATCGACCAGTAATTGTGAAAAGCACGAAAGTGATCCAAGCGAAGAACAGAATATCGACCAAGATCATGCTTCAGTCGATGCATCCACCATTTATAATCGGAATCCTTAAGGACATCCCATTTATAGACAGGGTTGCCCCAAAGTTGCCCTTTTTCGCTAAAGTAGTCAGGAGGGACACCAGCTCGGAAAACAACTTGTCCAGTGGTATCTAAAGAGAAAATCTCAGGATTAGCCCATACATCTGCGCTATCATGTGAAACAAATATAGGAGAGTCTCCGATTATCTGAATACCTAGTTTAGTTGCATCTAAAACTAGCTGTTTCCATTGAATTGAGAAAAGATACTGCTGAAAAGAATGGAATTGGACATAATACGTATCTTTTTCAGAAAGGGGTTGATTACGGGCATCTGTTATGAGCCTGTATGATTGGGGCCATTCATACCACGGTAAATGGTCAAATCTGATTTTGAAAGCTCGGTAAAGAGCGTAATCATTTAGCCAATAAGCACTTTCAGACTTAAATGCATCATAGGTGTATGTATCATCCAGAGAAGTGCAGTTTTCTTCGATAAATACATCAAATGCTTTGCGCAGGAGAGAGTTGACTACGACTTCAAGGCCTTGGTGATCAACCTTATCCTTGGGGAATTGATTTAGGACATTGAGGTCGTCTGGATGGAGAAGACCATGCTGGCACAGAAATTCAAAATCCAAAAGGGAGGAGTTTCCGGCAAAGGCTGATAAGCTGGAATAGGGAGAGTTTCCGAAGCCTGTCGGACCGATAGGACAGATTTGCCAATAGGTAGATCCAATTGAGCTCAGGAAGTTTAGAAAACGTCGTGAACTAGAACCTAAATTCCCAATACCTTGACATGAGGGAAGCGCCGACAGATGGAGTAGGATACCGCTTCCTCTATTTTTTAACCATACCATAGAGCAAAAATTTAAAGGCGAACATCTATACCAACCCAGTAAACATCCTGCCTAAATCCAAATTAGACATAATATATATTGTGCGACAATTGGTAACTACTTGGAAATGCCCCAGCGCTTGGTAAACGGATAATAAATTAAAACCGCTCGTCCAATTACAGCTTCTTTGGGGACAAATCCCCAAGTGCGACTGTCTGAGCTATTTGGTGAATTATCACCCATAGCAAAATAATAATCCTCGGGTATATCAACGGTGTCACCCGGACGCCTGAGAAATCTACCGTAACCACTGTGGACATATCCAGGGTAATTCCCAACACGACCAGCATTAAGTTCAAATGCATCTGTCCCAGTTATCGACTCACCATTCCGGATCAGTCTAGATCCATCGATCTCTAGAGTATCACCACCTTTGCCGACCAATCTTTTAATGTAATACTTACCTGGGTCGCTTTTATGAAGAATTGAGTAGATTTGAGGATCATCTGACTCAACAAGGTCAGTCTCAAAAACAAATGGATCAGCAATATCTGGCTTTCGAAAATGATAGCTCATTCGGTCCACAAAAAGAGCATCCCCAGAAAGGATATCGAAATTGAGAATTACATCTCCTTTTTCGACCACTCGATTATGTCCAATAGATTCAATGAGAATGTCGCGAATCTGATTCTGGAAATCAACAGGTGTTCGAAAATTATGGGTAGTTCCACCAACGTCTAAGTTGAATTCGAGTTTGGGCGTTGGAAAAACAAACCACTTTCTTCCCGTGACTGTTCTTGGTTCAGTTCGCAAGCGTACTGGACCAGCGTTTTCTGCAACTACATTCACGTTGGTAGCACCAAAT
>CAJWWL010000226.1 GCA_913048125.1 uncultured Opitutia bacterium
GTTTTGCCACCAAGTTCCTCGCGATTGCAAGCAGCGGCTTGTGCTTGCCGAATTGCCTGCATATGCGCTCCAGCCTTTTCGCCCCCATTCCCAAGTTCTCCAACAACGACAGGAAGGTCTGGTCGATTCCATTTTTTACGAAGATCCAGAACAAGATTGACGAGATTCTGTTCATACTCAGCACGAGCTGTATCATTAAACATATCGTTCCAGCCTTGAAACCAGAAAAAACCAGATACCTCTAGCTTTCGGTTTTTGAGCGTTGGAAACTCAGTATCTGCGCTATTAAGAGCTTCGTCGACTTCCTCAAGCATCTTGGTGTAGTAGTGACCAGTCGCACCACCTGAACTGGGTGGTCGGAAGTCTTTGTAGAGGCTCTTTCCTCCCCACGCGGTCTTGACAAGAAGGACTGGGGCTTCGAACGCATCGCCTAGTTGATGACCGATTTGAAGTTCGGGCCCAATGTGGTGACGACTGTCCATGCTACCATAACCAGTGAATCCAATTGTGAGACCACCTGCCATGATTCCCTGTCGATTACGAAAGCGAACAAGAACATCTTCTCGAACCACCCAGTTCCCCTCGTGATCTTGAAGGTGTGCATAACGAGAAGCCATTTTAGGGTTCTTCATTACGTTCACAAGTATTCCCCTCCCGCCGTTGTAATACTTCGGATGATCGAGGTCTACAACCCCTTGTCCTTCCATATTAGACTGTCCTGCAAGTATGAAGACTTTTACAGGACCTGCAGCTTCTCCCAATTGAAATTGGCACTGGAAAAAGAACAAGCCAAGTAAGAGAGAGCGCGCAATCATGGACGGATAACCAGAATAGTAATTTAGAAAGTCAACGGGATATGTGAATTTGGTCCAAAGCAGGTCCGGGCTGATCACCTGCAACAAGTCGTAACCAAACGGATTCTCCAGCCCTAAAAGATAGATCTACTGTTCGTGTTTTCCAATGACTCCAACCACCTGATGGTTGAAACTTAGCCTGAGAACGTGAAATCTCTGTTCCATCGAGATCAAATGCAATCAAGGTTAGTTCACAAGCATTAGGACAAGTATAGCGCAGATTCACTAGGTAGTTATCATCTGATGGGATGTAAACTTCATGCTCTGAGTACACATCATCACCATTAGCTTTTGAGTACAATAGGTAACCTGAACCAGTGAATCCAGGACTCAAACTAGCAGAGGCAACTCCACCCACCAATAAACCATCTTCAGCTTGATAACGAACAGTCATGGCCTCTACAGTTTCAGGCTGAAAACTGCGGGAGGATGGATCTTGAAGCTGAGTACTAGTCCAAGGACCCATACCCTTATGAGATGAACCATCTCCATACATATTCCAGTGAGCCCATGAGAAGTCTCTTGCCTCAGCTTCCATTCGAACCATTGCCAACCAACGCTTGCGATCAGTTGGCGGCGCAGCGTTGTCCACTCCGAACTCACCAAGGTAAACTGGAAGGGGATCCGTTCCATTTCGTATGGCCCACTCATGATTAGCGGCAACCACCTCGTCAAAGTAACTCCTCAGAGTATCAATATCTTCGACTGAACCCCAATTAGTTGGTGATGGAGGGTCAGCACCTACCTTTCCCTGTTTGGTGAAACTAAAAGGATGGTAGTAATGGAAGGTGGCAATAAGGTTGTTGTCTTGCGTAGGGAAGAGGTCTTGTTCAAATGCACTTATAAGAGCTCCGCGAGTAGAAAATCCTTCACCACTAACAATTACCTGACGGGATTCATTGCCTGTAATACTTCGAATTTCTGAGAGAGCACCCTCAATAATCTCGACCACATTGTCATCCTCATGAGGTTCATTAATAATTTCGAACACGACAGAGCTCAGAGGCTCTGCAGCCAATAGCAGGGCGACTTGCCTCCATATAGCTCGAAGTTTTGGTAAGTCATCGGGGTGCGTATAACCTGGTCCATTGGCCCAGTTGTGTACGGGATCCACAACTGCAATTAATCCAACTTCAAGACATTGATGTACAGCTTCACGCAGGAGACGTAAATCCTTTTCGGGAAGGAGGTAATCTGGTCCTTCCCCACTAAGCTCATCCATCTTGTAACCAATACGACAATGAGAGTAACCACTGGCACGTAATAGCTTGAAATCATCAATTGCTGCATGACCTAGTATAACCTTGGCAGCCATAAGATTGTTACCTCCGCCCATGCGACGAACCATCTCATGAGATTCAGCCCGTTTCTGAATAATTAATCCTTTCAGAAGAGAAACCTTATCAATGGTAAGGTTGGTTTCATTACCGCCGAAACTAAATCCGATTCTGGCTGATGAGTCAGTGCGTTCGGGGGCAAAGTTGTACTCAAAGAGTTTTCGGGTTGGTGTTAAATCAACGGACTGACTGAAGTAGGTGTTTTGGGAAGGATTCAAAGTAGACTGTATTTTAAGGTCGATTGAACGAGGCGCACCAACGGATCGAGCTTCAAAGCTCAGCTTGTATTGCTGTCCTGCCTCAAGCCGGAAACCGGGCTGTATCAATTGGATATGCCATTTAGCAGTACCAGGCATGGTGATATCAACCAGCAATCCGCTTGACTTGGGCGTAAAGGTGGCGCCTGCCGCATCGATAACACTGGTGACCCACGGTTCAAGTACCGATACAAACTCACCGTTTACTAACTGTTCTCGCTCGTTGAAAGATACTTGCTCTAACACTTGGAAGAAGGCTCGACTTAGCCCCTGTCTATCAAACCACCAAGTGTTGTCAGGAGGAGTTGCAATAAGGCCAGAGGAGAGCGGAGAAGGGGTTTCTAGGGACTCACCACCCAGTACCGAATAAATCTGACCAGCGCTCACAGGCCACTCGAGGTTGATTAGATCTGGGTTTAGAGAGTTAACCTGAACAGTCGGCTCAATAAGTGTAGACCACGAAAAGTTTACGAATAAAAAGTAAACATTCAGACAGAATACATTTCGGAAAAACGACATACTCGAGAGACAAAATTCCTAAAAGAGAACTGAAGGATAGGTAATATTATTTGATGACCTCAGCTTTTGCAAACTCCTGAAGTGCTTTTCCCTCTAGCCTGAAGGTTTGCCATTCGTCCATGGACTTCGCTCCGATTCCACGGTAGACACGCAGAGCAGGTTCGTTCCAGTCCAGAGCGGACCATTCGAAACGAGCACAGTCTCGTTCTACAGCCAAACGAGCTAGATGCCTGAGCAAGGCAGTCCCAATACCAACACCACGGTGCTCGACCCTTACAAAGAGGTCTTCCAGATAAAGGCCGCGTCGACCTTCAAATGTAGAGTATGTATGAAAGAAGAGAGCAAAGGCAATTATCTCCCCTGCCCTCTCAACTACCAAAGCTTCAGCAGCAGGAGAACCTTCGAATAATGCACGGTGTAAGTCATCTTTTTCAGCGTTAACTTCGTGCAGGAGTTTCTCATACTCGGCGAGTTCCAGAATCAGACCATGAATTGAAACAACATCACGGGGTTCTGCTGGGCGAATCACAACCTTAGGCTTCACCTAGTAAGCCACCTTCACAGGCAGTACTGCATGACAAGCCGCAAGCAGATCACTAGGTTCGCTAATCAGGAAATGGGGTCGAAACTTACGCAGGATTTTTGCATTATTGAACCCCCAAGTTACAGCCGCACACTTGACCCGAGCTTTCTTAGCAGCACGAACATCGCGGCACTCATCACCGACATAAAGCATATTCCGGCACCGCACCTTGTGCTGACGGCGTAAAAACTTAAGGTTACGTGCCTTCTTTCTTAGTTTTACAGAACAGAGTTTAAAGTCGAAGAGCTCTAAATCATTGTGTTGTAATAACGCATCTACATTTTCCTTAGAATTGGAAGTCATGATTCCAATCTGGTGGCCCAAGCCCTTGAGTTCCCGGAGGACTTCAGACATTCCAGGGATGATTGGTACTTCCAGAATGTTGCGAGCCATTTCATCCTGCGCACGGTGCAGGATTTTGGAAATCTTGCGCAGAGGAATCTTCAAGTGACGAATGAACTGCCACATGGTGCGGCTTCTTAACCACTCAAGTTCATCCCTTTCAATACGGCGATAGCCAAACTCTTCTGCCATAGAGTTCATTATCTTGATCGATGGTTCCATCGTATCTGCGATGGTACCGTCAAAATCAAAGACGAAGAGGCTTTTGTGTGTTTTTTTCCTTAGACGCATGCAGGGATGGTTAGAGTTAAATCATATTCAAAATCCTTAGGTGCAAGCATATTTCAGGTTTGCGCAAAGCTACTGAGCATTCAAATTTAGGATAAAACTCAAAGAAAACATCGATCCAATGCGTACAATTTCTCTGCTTTTTCTGGCACTCGCGCTGCCAGCATTTGTTCAGTCCAAAACTGATAAGGACCCACAGCCCTTCATGCGGATTCAGGAAACAGCCGAGGGAGAGATTCAACTTCAAATCGCCATGCGAAAGCTGGTGCCAACCCAAAAGGCAGATGCCCCTCCGATCTGGTTAGTTGGAGTCGCCCACCTAGGAAGCAAAGCGTACTATGAAATTATACAGAAGCATCTCAACGAACAGGATCTCGTCTTGTTCGAGGGCGTAGGCTTCCATCCAGACAAAGCTTCACGACTTGAGGGTAAACGAGGAGCAGGTACATTCCAGAAGGGTATGGCACAAGACTCCATCCAAAAAGACATGGCTGAATCCCTCGGTCTGGTCTTTCAACTTGGAGCTATCGACTACGACCGAGCTAATTTTCTCAACAGCGATATGTCGGCTGCAGAGTTCATGGGACATTTTCAACCCAACGGTCGAAACTCTATTCTCAGCGGGGACCCAGCAAAAGATCGCGAGGCAAAACAATTCATGGCCACTCTCGCAGGAACATCACTTGCTTCAAAAATACTCAAGGGGTTTATGAAACTCCTTGGGCATAGCCCCAAGTTCCAAGGCATGGCTCGTATCGTTCTGATTGAAACTCTTGGAACTGTAGGCAACGAAATCAGCAATACTGAAAGTCTCCCCGAAGGGATGCGAAAGCTTATGAAGATGATTTTATTAAAGCGTAACAAAATTGTCCTCAATGACCTGCGGCGAGAGCTCTCGAGAGAGGAACTACCAAATGAGATATCCATTTTCTATGGAGCCGCTCATATGCCCCACTTGGAGACAAAGATTACGAAGTCCTTCGGTTACAAATCCAGTAAGGACACTTGGCTGACTTGCTTTTCAGTCCGCCCTGACAAGCAGGGATTGACCAAAACTGATATAAGCTTTGTTCGAAGAATCGTAGGTATCCAGATCAAGAAGCACCTTAAGCGATAGCTTAACCCGGCTAATTTGATGAGATAGTCTCAAAGGCTACGACTTTACCTTTGGAAAAATCAACCTCCATCTTAAGTTCGAGATCCTTATATTCACGGTCAACAAGAAACGATTCATCACGAACCCTCGAACGCCCCTTTTCATCCGTGTAGGGCACTGGCATCCGAACCCACTCATACTCGGAATGCTTAACTACCTCAAAATATTGCCAGTTGACGAGTTCCCCATCAGCGTTTTTGCGCCGAGAAACTCGATCTGGACTTCCGACTGCCAACCGGACCATATCCTCATCAAACCCAATTTCTACTTCACCACGCCGAATTGCCTCACGAACCTCCTCGGGAAACTCATAAAAAAGCTCGATATTTTCTGCAATACGCCTCTCCCGCTGGGCCTCTGGAGTTATACATCCAGCAAGGACGACAGAAAAGAAAATTAAGGCTAGTCTAAGGATCTTCATTTCAGGGTTGATCCTCTATCGCATCACTGTGAGAGGCAAACTCAAAGTAATGCAATAAAACCCAAGTTCAGTGAAGTTTTTCTAA
>CAJWWL010000227.1 GCA_913048125.1 uncultured Opitutia bacterium
TTTGTAGGATCACATCCAATGGCTGGTTCGGAAAAGACTGGGCTCGAATATGCGAGGGCAGATCTATTTGAGGGCCAAGCCTGCATATTAACCCCTACTGATGAAACGAACCCCACGGCGACTGCTAAACTAGAAGATTTTTGGAGCCAATTGGGTATGAAGGTTGGCAAAAGCTCACCCGCTGAGCACGATCGAATCGTAGCTGCAATTAGTCACCTGCCCCACATTCTAGCCTCCATACTTTGCGAACAACTCACCAAATCTAACCCGGAATGGAAATCCTTCGCAGGAAAAGGCCTTCGTGATACAACTCGCGTCGCTGCTGGGGACCCGAACCTCTGGCGGCAGATTCTGGAAGAAAACTCGACTGCTATTTGCGAAGCTCTTAAAGATTTCAGAGGAACTCTAGAATCCTTTTCTAACGCTCTTGAACAGTCAGACTTTGAGAAAATTGAAGATAGCTTAGCTAAAGGGAAAACTTTTAGGGATAGTCTCGGATGAGTGGTCATCTTCAGATACAACCGTTCTCCAAGCAAGTTCAAGGCTCGATCCAAATCCCTGGTTCAAAAAGCCTTACCAATAGAGCACTCATCCTCGCTGCACTAGCCAATGGAAAAACCCTTCTGGAAGGCTGTCTATTTAGCGAAGATACCGAAATCATGAGTGACGCGCTCAGTCGACTTGGTATCAAAGTCGAACGAGACAAGGAGAAACGCACGATCGAGGTGACTGGCAATGGAGCAAACTTTAAGGTCAAGGAAGCGGAACTTTTTGTGGGCAATGCTGGCACTGCAGCGCGCTTCTTGACGGCAATGCTATGCCTTTTCGCTGGAGGTACATACCATCTGGACGGTACTCCCGCTATGCGTAAACGCCCCATGCAGGGACTACTCCTAACACTACGTAAACTAGGTGCTCAAATCACCTTCCACGAAGAGGAAGGGCATTTTCCATTCACTCTCGAAACGATGGGTCTTCCTGGAGGTATCTGGGACGTCGATGCATCGCAAAGCAGCCAAATCCTTTCGGCACTTTTAATAGCTGCCCCATTAGCTCGGGAAGCAGTTCAGCTAAAGCTTACTGGAGAAACCGTCTCAAAGCCCTTTGTCAAAATGACAGTAGACATGATGAAAGACTTTGGTGCCAAAATTTCTGGAGATGGACTTTCTACGACTATTATTGAACCCATCGAGAGCTATGCTGCCAAAGCATCTTTGCAGATAGAACCCGACGCCACGGCAGCAAGTTATTTCATGATGCTTCCCGGATTAGTAGGTGGACACGTTAAGCTACCTGGTCTCAATCAAACCATGCTTCAGGGTGACATCGGCTTCGAGGCTGTACTCAGAGAGATCGGCATGAACTTGGAATTCTCAAATGGCTCAATGATGAGCAGTTCTACCAAATTGAAACTTCAAGGGGGAAATTTTGACTTCAACCCTATTTCGGACACCTTCCTCACAATGGCCGCTGCCGCACCACTCCTGAAGGGCCCCACTCATATTTATGGCATCGCCCACACGCGAAAACAGGAGACCGACCGCGTCCATGCCATGGCTACAGAGCTACGGAAATTAGGACAACGAGTCGACGAAACTGAGGATTCACTTCGTATTATACCAGACCTTGATGCTCTAAAAGTTAGAGCAGTCAAAAAACCTGAAATTGAAACCTACAGTGATCACCGAGTTGCCATGAGCTTTGGGATTCTGGGTAGTTATGATCTATTGGGTGACGGCTCGCCCTGGCTCAAAATTCTCGATCCAAACTGCTGCGCCAAGACCTTTCCTGACTTTTTTGTAAAATTGAAGGCCCTACTTCAGGCTTCACTCCATTCATGAGTTCATCGTTCAATATAGTTGCGATCGATGGCGGAGCAGCAACTGGGAAGTCCTCCACTTCCAGTGCTATCGCCAAAGCACTGGGCTACCTCCACATCGATACAGGTGCCCATTACCGCACAGTGACATTTGCCCTGCAGAAGTCTGGCATCAGTCCACAGGACCAAGACGAGGTAAAAAATGCCCTCGAGACTATAGGGCTTGGCACTAGCATTACAGCTCAGCAGGCATTTCTAACCATTAACGGATGTAGGCCCAAGGATACTGAAATACGAAGTCCGGAAGTAAACGCAGTTGTAGCACACTTCGCTGCAATTGCTTCAATTCGTAAATTTCTTTTCGACTATCAGCGTAGCCAAGAAAAGGTTGCTAAGGACAATGGGTTTCCCGGACTAGTAATGGAAGGCCGAGATATAGGATCAGTTATTTTTCCGGAGGCTCAGCATAGATTCTACCTTCATGCCGATGCTCAGACGCGTGCACTTCGAAGAAAAAAACAAGGCCAGACCGACGCAATACAGCAACGCGACGCAATCGATGCCTCCCGAAAAGAGGCACCCTTAAAGTGCCCAGAAGGCGCCGCAGTCATTGATACTTCACAATACTCCCTAGAGGAGGTCATCACCATCATAATAGACAATATTCAATCCGCATGAACATAGTCTACCGCATTAGTTCCACAATCATGCGGCATTTTTTCAGTGTGATATACAGGACGACTTGGTACGGCCTTGAAAATATTCCCAATGATGGGCCGTTGATTGTGGCTTGCAATCATGTTAGCTTTTTTGACCCACCACTGATCGGCTGTTCAGCACACCGTGACTTTTCCTATCTCGCGAGGGAGACTCTCATGGGCAACCCTATATCAGCATGGCTTCTGCCTAGACTGAACGTTGTCGGTGTTGACCGTGAGGGTGGCAAAGATGCCAAAGCAGTACGCCATGTCCTAAAATCTCTAAAAGCCGGTAGGGCTGTAGTGATTTTTCCCGAGGGGACTCGCAGCCATGACGGCACGCTCCAATCAGCTAAGGCAGGTATTGGTCTACTAGCTTGCAGGTCTGGAGTGCCAGTTCTACCAGTGCGCGTATTTGGAGCTTTTAATGCTTTCAGTCGCCACCACAAACTACCATCACTACGCGGCCGCATAAAGGTAGTCTACGGTAGACCTTTACAGCCTAGCGATTTCGATCCCGGCAAGAAAGCTACAGATCGCTACCAAATTGCGATTGATCGCATAATGGAAGCCATTGCAAGACAAGAAATCCCTGTAGACTCAGAAGTGTAAAGCCTACCAGCCGATTTGCTCCTCCATTATCGAAATCAGCTCTTCCTCACTAACGCGCTGTTGCTTTGTAGTATCACGATCACGAAGGGTTACTGTACCGTCGTCTAGCGAGTCAAAGTCCACGGTAATTCCAAATGGTGTACCAATCTCGTCCATACGGCGGTAGCGGCGCCCGATAGCCCCGGAGACATCGAAGAAAACATTCCACCTGCGGCGCAGTTTCTCATAAAGGCTGCGAGCTTTCTCCATTAATTCTGGCTTGTTTTTCATGAGAGGAAAGACACCTGCCTTAACGGGAGCAACCCTAGGGTGGAGTTTAAGAACGGTCCTTTGTTCCCCATCGATTTCGTCCTTTGTGTAAGCTGCGCAAACAACGGCAAGAAAGGTACGGTCAACCCCAAGACTCGGCTCGATAACGTGGGGCACATATTTCTCCTTGCGCCCTTCGTCAAAGAACTCCAGAGGCTTTCCACTAGCTTCCTGATGCTGAATTAGGTCATAGTTGCCACGAGCAGCTATACCTTCCAATTCCTGCTCACCAAAGGGGAATTTAAAGGTAATGTCAGTACAAGCACGCGCATAGTGGGCAAGCTTATCCCGAGGGTGAACCTCCTCGCCAAGATGCTCTGCTGTAAGTCCAATGCTAGCGAACCAATCCTTTCGCGTATCAATCCATTCCCGATGATACCGTTCCCAAATATCTTCGTCGGGCGGAATGAAGTACTCGATTTCCATCTGTTCGAATTCCCTAGAGCGAAAAATGAAGTTCCGGGGAGTGATTTCGTTGCGGAATGCCTTTCCAACCTGAGCAATGCCAAAGGGCACTTTGACCCGGCCGGTATCGACAACATTCTTGAAGTTAGCAAAAATTCCTTGGGCAGTCTCGGGACGCAGATAGGCAACAGAGGAAGCATCCTGTAAGGCGCCCACATTCGTCTTGAACATCATATTAAATTCTCGGGGTGGCGTTAGTGAGCCCGGCTCGCCAGTAGCAGGCGACGGTACCTTTACCCAGTCTTCTTCTGGAGCCTCAGTATATGGCCTTAACTGGAGTGGCTCCAGTTCCCCCTGAACAGCGAGTTTGCGTTTTAAGGCTTGGGCCATTTCCAGAGCCTCAGACTCCATTTTCTCAGATTCTAACAGCGAGACACAGCCGATTTCCTTACCATCCACGAGCACATGAGCATAGAACAGGTGATCAGCCCGATAGCGCATTTTGGACTCCTTGCAGTCAACCATAGGGTCTGTGAAGCTGTCCACATGGCCAGACGCCTTCCATACGTCGGAATGCATGATGATGGAGGAATCAAGACCTACCACATCATCACGCAAATGCACCATGTCCTTCCACCAGGCATCCTTGATGTTGCGGCGTAACTCGACACCCAGAGGACCGTAATCAAAAAAGCCATTGATGCCTCCGTAGATTTCTGAAGTCTGAAAGATGAAGCCTCGCCTTTTACAAAGGCCTACGATTTCATCCATGAGAGAAAGTTCCTTGTCCTTTTTGGCCATAGGAGCGCAGAAGATATGTTGGACTGTTCTGTGGTCAAGCAAGTCCTCGATACATTGACCTGACTTGACGCAGAAGTAAAAAAATCCATTTTGTGAGGAATAATGAAGAAATTGACTGCCCTAAAAACAACCCACCTATTGCTAGGCATATTCTTTCTGCTGTGCGCCGGTTGCTCGAGCAAAGGGGTCATGAATCCTTACAAAAAAAGTGAGTTAAATGTTTTGGGGATCGTGCACAATAGGCCGCACTCTTTCAATCCCGTCCCCAAGACCAGTATCCCTATTTCCTACGGAGATGTTCTTCCTAATCGTGAAAATTTTAGCGGTCGAGAACTTCGCCTTTTGTGGGGACTGATCACTGTAACCGACTATTAGGAATTGGCCGGACAATTACCGGAAAACGCTAATGTCTGCCGATTTCTCGCTGAAATAGCGAAAAAACAACCCGGTGGAGCAGCGCTCATACAACCGCCAGTTGGTTCAGATGCTGGAAAAAGTACAACATTTGCTGAGTATGCCTCGCTTGTAGCAGGTGCCTCGCAATTATTGCGATCTAAAGGAATCAGAAGAGGTACTCGCACCTTACTAATGGTGCGGCCAGGTGCTGAGCTAATCATTCTTGCCTTTGCACTATTTCAGATTGGTGCGATCCCTATCGTAATCGACCCCGGAATGGGCTTAAAAAACTTCCGGGCATGCGTTTTGAGATCAAAGCCAAGGGCATTGGTTGGCATCTTACCGGCAGTGGCACTGTCGTGGTATTTTGCAAAAGAATTCCAGTTCTTACAAACTAGGATCCTTATTGGAGGCCTTTTCCTGAAACATTGTAAAAATTATAAAGTCGGACAACTGGAGCCCGCCCATGCCAATCCTTTCGACCTAGCGGCAATTCTTTTCACATCTGGGTCAACAGGTCCCCCAAAAGGCGTCTGCTACGAACACCGTCATTTTGATGCTCAACTCCGCATCATCCATGACAATTACGGAATACAACATGGAGAGGTCGACCTGCCACTACTTCCCGTGTTTGCACTTTTTAACCCTGCACT
>CAJWWL010000228.1 GCA_913048125.1 uncultured Opitutia bacterium
TTGGCTGTGGCGGGCTTGGTGACATTGGATGCCATACGATTGACACAGCATACTGGGCTCTCGGACTCGGCGCACCCGATGCAGTAGAGGTCGACATGGCTGAAGCTGCCAACCCAATCCATACGCCCAACGGTTCTATCGTTACTTACAAGTTTCCCGCCCGCGGAGGCAAGTCAGCTGTAGATGTAAAGTGGTATGAAGGTCCACGCATGCCCAAGGCTCCAAAGGGTTATGACTATGAGATCAAAGGCCATGGCGGTTTCATTATGGTCGGAGAAAAAGGCGGCATCTGCCATGACGGCATGCGCCCCAACAGTCCCCGCCTCTATCCTCAAGCCAAGTGGGAAGAATACCGAAAAGATCCCACCAAGCGTGTTGAAAAGACGCTAAAGCGTGTTGGTGGCATTCATCGTGATTTCGTCAACTGCATTCGCAACGGTGGTAAAACCTGCTCTGACTTTAGTTACAGCGGACCTCTTACCGAAGCCATTCTCCTAGGTACTTTGGCAATTCGTACTGGCAAGAATCTCCAATGGGATGCGAAAAACTTGAAGATCAAAGGCAACAAGGAGGCTTCTGCACTCATCGAAGTCGAAGCTCGCAAGGGTTGGGGTGCTTCCGATCTGGCTTAAAGCCGAAAACAAGCTTTTGGATTAGCATTTGTTCAGGATGAGTCTCATAAAGAGGCTTATCCTGAATGATAGGCTATTTACTAGCTAGGCTAACCTCAGAAGCAGAATACTTAATGGCGTACTCTTTTCCGCCAAGAGAGACCGACTTTTGATTGAATCTACCAGAAATCGAATCAGCCCGAAGAACGATGTATTCCTGACCAAGTTTAATCTTTCCTGAACTGGTGAGGCTCAAGGTACCAGATATCGTTACGTCCCCCTTTACGACCAAAGGCTGAGCAACTCCAAGGGACAATTCACCCTGAACATAAAGATCGGATGCAACGGTACCGTGACCGGCGAGAACTCCACCCTCTTGAACATCCAACCAGCGCATCGAGGAAACCTGACCATTTTGAAGAACTAGGCGTCCATTTTTAGCGACACGAAGTTCATTGCGAGCATGGACGGTTATATTGGAGTTCACTTTTAAACGACCTGAAATCTCAAGACCCAAGAACTCCGTATCCTGACTAGCCACGGCAGTACCTCGTTTGATGGTCGCAGTCCAATTTGATTTAGGAGAGCCATCCTCCTTCATATATGTGATACCAGCGTTCTCGTAGATATACTGGCTCCAGCTAGTAGCTTTTGCGATATCGGCATCAGGACCGCCCTTCCATTTATGATACGTGTTGGCAAAGCCAGCAGGCTCATCCACACGCTCACCCTTTAGCAGGACGCTGAGCTCCTTCATCAACTCAGGGTGCTTCTTGGCAAGGTTGTTCTTCTCAGCGGGATCAGCATCAAGATCGAAAAGTTGAACTGTTGCAGAAGCTTTGTTACGCTTTTTGTTACTTGCTCTTGAGCGAATCAATTTATGCTTACCGCGAATGATAGAGGCCTGCCCACCTGCCTCATGAATAAGGAATTCGCGCTTACGCTGAACACCCTTACCCCTCAATGTTGGTGCAAGAGAAACCCCACTCAATCCGACAGGGATGGACGCTCCAGCCAAATCACAAAAGGTAGGTAGCAAATCGGTGCAATCCACAACGATATCACTATTGGAACCTGCCTTCAGTTTTGAAGATTCAGTAATTTTTGCAGGCCAGCGCATAACGGTTGGCACGCGAATGCCGCCCTCGTAAATACTCCCCTTGGAACCCTGCAGTCCCCCATTCGCATCCAATTCCTCTCGATTGGATCCCCGTGGTCCTCCATTATCAGACTGGAATACAACCAGAGTATTCTCTGCAACTGAATCAGATTTGTCCCCGTCACCATTCGGGTCCTCCAGGGCCTTTAGGATGTTACCAAAATGAGCATCGATACGAGTGACCATGGCACACCACTGCTTGGATTGGGGAGATAACTTATCGAAAAATGACTTGTCCTTATAGTCATGATCCCAGTTGGGAAGCTTCTCCACTTCCTTGAAAGGAGCATGGGGTATTTGAGCTGCAAACAATCCAAAAAATGGCGTCCCTGAACGATTGTATTCCTTTGCCTGCTCCCTGACGAAGTCCAAGCATGCGAATGCATAAACATCATCACAATATGCAGGGCTGGGATATTCGGGATGATTCTGAAATGCGGGATAGTTGGAATAGCTATCATTGTTGAGGTATGCAGCCATGCTATTGGGTTTAAGCTCAACAAATCCGGGAGTCCACCCTCTCGAAGGTGCATTCCAAAGGGTCGGCTGGAAAAAAGTGTGCGCTCGTACGTGATGAAGTTCTGCGACAACATACTTGTATCCGTGGGAAGTCGGTAGCGTTTGCACATTATCAATTGTCGGATTGTCCATATCCTTAGAACCTCCGTAGCCCCATTTTCCCCAGTAGCCTGTTGTGTAACCCGCCTTAGAGAGAACATCACCCATGGTGAGGTCATCTCTACGAATGGCCTTCTTAGCGTTATCAGGGTCATTGCGGTCAGCAAATGTGTAGCCTTGGTGAAGTCCTATTTGCTGGGAGGAACGAGCAGGTGAACAAACTGTACAACCATAACCCCGCCGAAAGTTAATTCCGTCCTCCGCTAATCGATCAAGATTAGGTGTCAGAACGTATGGCTGTCCGCTAGCTTTGCGTTCAGCCTGCCCATTGGGACCAATCGACCCCCAACCCAGATCATCGACGTAGAGATACAATATGTTGGGTCGTGCAGATCCTGAACATAAGGAGCATAGCAGTAGGCTTATAAAAATTGGGTTTAGTTTGAGAAGTCTCATAATGGAGGGGGATTGGCAATCTGCTGGATACGTTAACTTCTAAATTTTTTCAATAGATCTAATTGGAAGCGTTTGCTTGAATTGAAGTACTTGGAGACCCTGTTGGATGAAAGCATTCTGATGCAGCAAACGCCAAATGAGCTGGGTCGAATAATTTTCGAACATTAAAAGAACCAATCCCTTGTCGATACCCAAGTAGCTTTTGGCTACCCAAGGCTTATCACCACGAGCTTTAGTTTGGTAGCTATAGGCATCATAAAGGCCGTACTTCCCAACAAGTCCCGGGATTTTGTACATGTGGTTGAGGGCAGCGATTGATTCTTTTGGCATGAAGGGAAGAAAGGAAAGTGATCCATATGGCGCGACGGTCCCATCCTCGAGAAGCTTATGACCAGCTCCAATAGGATGTGAGCCATACTTACCACTGTAACCAGTGGTCGGACTTATCGATGCGGACATACCCCAGGAGTTTGGACCAAGCCCCTTGATTCTATGAGCGTTGTCGATCGCATATTGACGGGCAGCCAAGCCAGCGTGGCGGGAATTCGTAAACCAATCACGGCCCAGCTTATCTCGGATATTCCGGAAGTCTATGAAGGCATGCGTCCACTGGTAGGTGAAAGCAGCGCCCGTGCCACACATCACAAATTCTTCGCCTTTGTAGCTTCCTTTGTAGCTCTTCATGGCATAATATGAATCTGCACCTGTCGCGAACTCCTTTCTGGGTGCTCCTGCTGCCAGAATATAGAGGAAAATATGTTCGGAGTAAGCGGACCACCCCCCAAACATGCCATCCTTGTTTATGCCTGAAGGAATTTTGGCTGGGAGATCTTCAGGATAACAGGCAAGGTAAGGATGCTTAGTAACGGGGTTGGTAAACCACTTCCAATCCATTGCCTCATATAATTCGTAGGTGAGTTTCTCGATCTCTCCTCCAAAGTACTCTGCTGCAGCTAAAGCTCCCAACAACATGGTCCCAGCGGAAGCATTGCTTAGCTCTATGTTATGGGAGTCCTTCCATCCACGCTTACCAGAATCGGGATCGATGAAGTGGTACCAAAACCCATTAATTCTCTTTAGACTCTTTAACGTCTTTAGAGTTATGATGATTCTATTTTCTCCATCTTCACGGGATATCCAACCACGCTCAACACCGATAATTACGGCAGTGAAATAAAAACCCTGATGTTCGATGGGAATTGGGCTGTATCTATTAAGGCCCACGTAATCCCCATTGGACATTCCGTAGGTAGGACTATTGGGGTCATCATTCCATTCTTCCCAAAAGAACTCAAAGCATCCCCGCAGCTCCCTTTCCATAAGAGGCGTAAGCTTCTGCGGCGAGTGTTCTACTGGGTAGAGGCTTTCTGTACTGAAAATAGAATCAGAACAATGAAGGAAGCAGACACTCCAAATTAATGCTCGAAAAGAGAAAGGCAGCCTAAGCACTCGTCTATCGATCATTTACAAAATAGTGGTGAAGCTCAGTTGGCTCAGGCAAGGATACCATTGATAACCTTGCCTTCTTCAGTAGGCCCGATGAGCCTTTGATTGAGCCCCTGGTAGGAGAAACTAAATCGATGAGGGTCTAGACCAACTTGATTGAGGATGGTGGCCTGGAGGTCTCGAATCCCAACAGGATTTTCGGTGATGTAGTAGCCAATATCATCAGTCTCGCCGTAGGCACCCGGCTTAATACCAGCTCCTGCCATCCACATAGTGAAGGCGTGGGGATGATGGTCACGTCCGTAGCGGCCCTTCTTCAAGGTAGAATTCACGTTATTTTGCATCATGGGGGTGCGACCAAATTCTCCGCCCCATACGATAAGAGTCTCCTCGAAAAGGCCACGTTGCTTCAGGTCCGTAATGAGACCCGCGATAGCGCGGTCGATTTGTCGGCACTTGATAGGAAGTGTTTCATCGATGGACTCTCCAGGCGAAGAACCGTGATGATCCCAGCCCCAGTCATAGAGCTGAACAAAACGAACACCGTTCTCTACTAGACGACGAGCGAGGAGACAGTTATTGGCAAAGGTCGGATCGTCACCCTTGTAGAGTCTGCGAGGATCGGCTGCAGATTCTGCCGCTGAGATGTGGCCGGGTTTGGCGCCGTAGAGTTTGAGAATGTGATCAGGTTCCTTACCAAGATCCATTACCTCGGGGACAGACATTTGCATCCGGAAAGCCAGTTCGTATTGGGCGATACGAGTTAGTGTCTCGGGGTCCCCAATATGTTTGTGCTGGTATTCGTTAAGATCCTTGAGGGCGTCGAGGGTTTTACGACGAGCCTTGCGTCCAAGTCCCTTCGGGTCCGAAAGGTAAAGAATCGGATCTCCCCCGTCCGTACGACATTGAACACCCTGATAGAGCGTGGGCAGGAAACCAGACCCCCAGAGGGACTTCCCTGCGCTGGGTGTCTTACCACCGGAGGCAAGCACGACGAAGCCGGGGAGATTCTCATTTTCACTACCAAGACCATAAGTAACCCATGAACCCATTGATGGGTAGCCAAGGAGAGGATTTCCTGTGTGGAGCAATAACTGTGCTGGCGAATGATTGAACTGTTCGGTGTGAATAGAACGAATCATGCACACATCATCGACGACTGAACTCAGTCCCGGGAGAAGTTCGCTGATCCATTGTCCACTTTGGCCATGTTGCTTGTAGTCGAAGACAGGCCCAAGCATTTTCGGAGTACCCTTAATGAAGGCAAAGCGTTTACCCTCCAAATACTCCTGAGGGCAGTCTTTCCCGTGAAACTTGGTCAGGGCAGGCTTATGCTCAAAGAGGTCGATTTGAGAAGGCGAGCC
>CAJWWL010000229.1 GCA_913048125.1 uncultured Opitutia bacterium
CGTTCTTTGATATACGATGGTCTGCCTGCGCTAATGCATCAATCAAGCGGTGCAAATTCCATCTGCCAATTTGTTTTTGGTTTCCAAAGCGATATCGGTTTTCTTCGTCTATATGATTCGAGGTCCACTGCAAATCGTACTTTCCCACACTATTGTGTAGTACACGTAAATAACGTCTTCAACAACCCCATCGAACGAGATGGGAATCGTTGGTTTACCTTTCCGCATCCACAGGTCATCTTCCAGTTTCATGATGCCTTTACTGGTGAGCTTCGCTACTCCGAGAGTTTTGTACTCGGGCTAGACTGAGTAATATGACAGAATCCAACTCCGGCAAGTTAGGTGCTCGACGATGTCGTGTTGCCCTATTGCCGGATTGTCATGTAGGACGTAATCCTGATAGTGGTGTGCCATCCGCCCCAACGCGCCGACTGTACGGTTGCGCGCGTCAACTATTGGAGACCTATCTGCAGAAACTAGCCTCTAGTGTTGATGCAATCTTTCTGCTCGGAGATACTCTCGATCCAGCTGATCATGAAAATCTGAACTGGCTTAAGGCTCAGGTTCAATCTTGTTCCGTTCCTGTTCACATTCTTATCGGGAACCATGAGACTTTTGGCTCTGTCAATGCCTCGGTGTTCCACCGCGAACTGGGTCTGCCTGATGGTGGTCATTATGTCACTCGCGTAAATGGTGTTCCGTTTGTGATGTTAGCGACTCCTACTCAAGCAAGCCTCGTTTCTGAAAGTTCTGGATCAGCATGGCTTCAATCTAAACTGACTGATCTCGCTGAAGAGGATACCTTCTGTTGCGCTCATTACTCCTTGCTATTGCATCCCTGCGTTCAAGGCTGGCGAAACGATGGTATGCAGATTCTTGATTCCTCCAAGTTCTTGCTCAATTTACTTGAGGAGTATCCCCGCATGCGTGCATGGATTGCCGGTCACAAGAACGTTCCCAGCAAAGTTGAGCATAACGGGATTCTTCACTTACTTTCACCGCAGTTGATTCAAGCTCCATGCGGTTATCGTATCCTTGAGATCCATGAGCATGGAATTTCCTCCCGCACCTACAATATCGATGAGAGTCATCTGGCATTACTCAGTCGCGAGGCTTACGGATCTGAATATTTAGAACGTCATGGTCGTATGGAAGACCGGAATTTTGATTGGTTGTATCCTGAGTTATCTAGTTCTTGTAGTCAGGATTAGGCTCCATCCGATCAGCACCAACTTTTTGGCGCCAAGCTTCTAGCTCTGTATGAAGGGTTTTGAGGGTGCTGGGTTTTTCCTCCGCAAGGTTCATTGTTTCACTGAGGTCCTCACTAAGATTGTAGAGTTGGAGACTTTTAGGATCAAAGGTTTCAATGAGTTTCCAGTCTCCCTTACGGATGACACTGGAGGGGACTGCGTGTGGATGACTATTATAGTGTGGGTAGTGCCAATGCAGTGAAGTGCGTTTCAGGCTAGACTTCGAGGAGTTGAGTAGAGGGCTTAAGTCATGCCCATCTCGGTGTTGGCTTGGGTGTTGCTCAAGGCCCGCTGCTCTTAAACAAGTGGGGTAGATATCCATGCTGATGACTGGGGTGTCACATTGAGTTCCGGCTTTGGCCTTGCCTGGCCAGCGGAGAATCAAAGGTACGCGGATTCCACCTTCATAATAGGATCCTTTATTACCGCGCAGTGGTGCGTGGTTCGTAGCACCGGCAAAACCACCGTTATCGGAGGTAAATATACAAAGAGTATCTTCCGTGAGGTTGAGCTTCTCGAGAGTGTCCATGACGCGACCCACACTCTGGTCGACACTCTCTACCATGGCCGCATACACAGGTTTGCCTTGGCGTTGGCTTTTGGGAATAGATTCATATTTCTTAACCATCGCCTTCTTTGCTTGCAGAGGTGTGTGTACCGCGTAGTGGGAGAGGTATAGGAAGAAGCTTCTATTTTGATTTTCTTCTATGAACTCAACAGCTTCATCTGTTAGTCTGTCGGTCAGATATTCTCCTGATTTTCCGCCGGTAATAACTTGCCACTCAGCTTGGAATTTAGTCGTGGGGATTTTCCAACGGCCTTTGTAGGGATGAAAGAAATTACCAGGATTGCCGTGGTCGTTGGCAGCGATGGCGACATCGAATCCATGGTGTCGCGCAGTGTTGAAGGGTTCGCCCCCTAAGTGCCACTTTCCGATAATACAGCTACGATAGTCTGCTGAACGTAGAGCCTCTGGCAGGGTTCGTTCTTCTAGAGGAAGAGCACGTAGGAATCGACCAGAGCGGAGCTTTGATTGCGGATTCCATCGTCCCGAAGGAAGCCATTCCGTAAGCATTAGGCGGGCTGGGTGCTTGCCTGTGAGCAAGGCTGCCCGAGTTGGGGAACACACGGCACAAGCGGCGTAGCCGTTTGTGAAGCGCACGCCTTGGGCAGCTAGTTTATCGATATTAGGTGTCCGATAGTAAGTGCTACCGTAGCATCCCAGATCTTTCCAGCCGAGGTCATCGATTAAGAACAAAACAATATTCGCTCGCTCGTTTTCTTTCGCTGATAGCAGGCTTACGCCAATCAGAGTTAGGAGGATTGCTGAATACTTCATGGGAAATAAATCAATCGATTCGGTTTCCGTATGCGTCGACGAGGATTTGCGCAGCAGGGGAGATCGGCGGCTGCATCATTCTTTGTATGGCTTTCTGAAGTTTACGCTTAGCGGCTTTTGCTGGAGGAGTTAGCCTTCGGGTATCCAAACGAACTTCCCTCATGCCTGTGCCACGAATGTCAAAGAGGCGTCCGTCGGAGAACAATTTGTAATTATGGTCGAGTGCAAAGATGTGTCGTGAGAAACGTTGCTTGTCCCACCCAGGTCGGGGGTCGTACCAGAAGAAGCACCAGTCGCGTTTCGGACCTGGAACATCTAGTAGTTGCGGAAGGAAGCTTTTGCCATCTTGGTGCCAGTCTGAGGGGATGGTTTTGCCTGCTAAGTTGGCAAACGTAGGTAGAAAGTCAGAGGCGTCGATGAGATCATTGCTGATACGGCCAGAATCTATAACTCCAGGCCAGTTGGCGACAAGGGGTACGCGTATGCCGGTCTGCAGAGGGGTTGCCTTACCACCTGCAATGCGCTTACCGTTCATGAGGGAGGTGACTTTTAGGTGGGTTCCATTGTCACTGTAAAACAGCACAAGAGTATTTTCGCGCAAACCTAGATCATCGAGACCGGAGACAAGACGTCCTACCAGCTTATCCATATATTCAACCATATCCTTGAAGTAGCTTAGGTCTTCTTCGAGTCGGCGGTTTGGTTCTGTCCATGCTTTGGAGTCAGGAGTTGGCACCATGGGCCAATGGGGTAGCGCCATGGGGTAGTAGACAAAACTGGGGCCTTTCTTATGCCTTTGAAGAAAGTCTAGAATAAAGTCTACGGAGATGTCAGGGCCGTACTTGCCAGACTGAGCCTCTACGAGTTCACCATTCTTGTAGTAGGTGGGATTAGCATAGCGGGAGCCTTTGTCTTCAGTATGCCATGAATGAAAGAGGCAATGCTCATCGAAGCCAGCCTCTGTGACCTTCATACCTTTGTCTCGGCGTCTGTCGGCGTTAGGAAAATCGGGTGGGTCGTAGGACTGCAATTGCCATTTTCCAGAGATGCAAGTATTGTACCCGGCCTCCTTCATAAGGTGACCAAAAGTTCGTTCTTGGGGATCAAGGATTCCAAAGTATGTCCAGTTTCTGTGGTTGTACTTACCGGTCATTATCTGGACTCGGGTGGGAGTACAAAGAGGTTGAGAATAAGCATGTGTGAACCGAAGCCCGCCAGCAGCTAGTTTATCAATGTTTGGAGTGGCGTAGGACTGGCCACCGTAGCATCCGATACCGTCTGTGCCGATGTCATCCGCCATGACGAGAATAATGTTCGGCTTCGGGGTAAAGGTCTTACCTGAAAGGACAGTTGCTAAGAAAAAGAAGAGGCAGATTCGGAATGTTAACATATGGCAGCGAGGTGGATTTTCTATACCCAATCCGAAGCGCCCCATGATTGTCGAGCCTCTGGTCCTTTGAAACATTCTATTTGTAACCAAACACGAGCCTTGCTTATCAACCGAATGTCAGAAAACTAAGCACTATGGCACATCTCGAGATCCCTAAAACGTACAAACTCTTCATTGGTGGACAGTTTCCACGTACCGAATCCGGTCGATCATTCTCTATTCAAAACGCTGAGGGCGGTGTGCTAGCCAATCTTTGCCGTGCTTCTAGAAAAGATTTTCGTAATGCGGTAGCTGCCGCACGTAAAGCGCAAGCCGGTTGGGCTGATCGAACGGCATACAATCGTAGTCAGATTCTTTATCGTTTGGCAGAAATACTCGATGGGCGAAGCTCGCAGTTTATTGAAGAGTTGGTGGCCCTTGGGGATTCTGAAGCCTCTGCGCAGAACGAAGTACAGGCTGCAGTCGATCGATTGGTTTACTACGCAGGGTGGTGTGATAAGTATGTACAGATTGCTGGGACCGTGAATCCAGTCTCCACTTCACACTTCAATTTTTCAGTTCCAGAACCTATGGGTGTGGTCGGGATAGTTTGTCCTGACAAACCTGGGCTTTTGGGACTTGTTTCTCAGGTCGCTCCAGTTATCGCAGGAGGGAATACATGTGTAGTTTTAGCTTCGGAGACTCAGCCCTTGTCTGCAGTAACTTTTGCCGAAGTGGCAGCGACTTCCGACGTTCCCGCTGGCGTATTGAACATACTCACAGGGTACAGAGATGAACTCTTAGAGCATTTTGCGACTCACATGGATGTGAACGCATTGACTGCTTCTGGTCTAGTTGCTGAGGATATAAAGACCTTGCAGGAAGGTTCTGCCCTTAATCTCAAGCGCGTTTATACCTACGAAAGCGTGGACGCTGGTGTAGATGCTTCAGCGCAGGGCCCACATTTCATTTTGGACTGTCAGGAAATAAAGACCACTTGGCACCCCGTGGAGGCAATTCGACCGAAATCTGGCGGTTATTGAAGAAGCTCTTCGTTTAGTCCTTGATTGTTTCCAATGCTGCGTGGCGCCCTTGCTTCAGGACCTTGATACGATAGAGTCCAAAGGCCCCCATGGTGTTCTTCTCTTTCCCTGGTATGCCGGCAGTTACATAGAGAGTGGAAAGCTCTTTGCCCGAGCCAAACTGACAGTTGGTTGGAGCAGCAGGCAGAGGAATCTTGGCGAGGTGTTCGCCTTTAGGCCCAAAAATATAGATTCCTGAGGATTCTCCCTGCCCCGCAGTGGCATAGAGGTTGCCATCCGTGTCCATCGCCATTCCATCGATACCTCGGTCTTCGCCGAAGTCATGTAGGATACGTTTTTTTCCGAATAGTCCGTTCTTCTTTATCGCAAAGGCAACTAGGTGGCGGTTTTCTGTAGGTTCAGAATGATGATCTGCAACGTAAGCAGTGCGACCATCCTTCGAAATCAAGATTCCGTTTGGGCGTTGAATCTTTTTCGTTGCAAGCTTCAGGGTACCATCAGGTTCAATTAGATACACGCCTTCAAAGTCCAGTTCACGAGGTTCGTGACCGATGTAGCGTGGGTCCGTAAAGTATATACTCCCTTTCGGGGTGATGAAGAGATCGTTTGGACTGTTGAGACGTTTACCCTCATA
>CAJWWL010000230.1 GCA_913048125.1 uncultured Opitutia bacterium
GCTGCCTGGGTCC
This sequence comes from uncultured Opitutia bacterium, assembly GCA_913048125.1. Taxonomy (GTDB): domain Bacteria; phylum Verrucomicrobiota; class Verrucomicrobiia; order Opitutales; family JABJCN01; genus JABJCN01. The sequence continues at coordinate 14 of CAJWWL010000230.1, forward strand.
GCACTTACAAGTTCAAGGGCGGAAAGGAAGGTCGAGCCTTCTGCTCGACTCAAGGTGCATCTGAAGATATTCTTAGCGAAGGTGTACGCAGAATGATCATCAACGCTACACTCTGGTGCATGAAAATGGAGAATGTTATTAAGGCAGATGCAGATGTTTCATTCGTAGGCCCCTACAATCCCTCCACCTTTAGCTTTAAGCCTTCTGTGAAAGATGCTAAACCCGGAGACATTGCGGGTTGGGACACGCCCATTCTTAAGCCGAAGAAAAGCAATCCGTAACCATTCTATTCATCGATGGGCCTTTTCTTGGGCTTGGTCTTGCGCTTATGCGGGGCCTGCTTTCGGTCCTTTTCGATGATGTCTCTGTCGTAGATTTCACCGGGACGCACGGGTTCGTGCTCCTTTTCCGAGATCTCAATTAGTTGTTCTAGGATTCGGGGGTTATCCTTGGATAAGTCCTGCTTCTCCTCGATATCTTTACTGACATCATAGAGTTCCCAATCCTTACCATTTGTATAGGCCTTCCAATGCTGCATCCTTACTGCCTTTTGATTTCCACACTCCCAATATAGATGATTGTGGGACTTCTGTCCCTTGAGTCCGAGTAGTGTAGGCAGGAAGGAAAGTCCGTCAGTTTCGGGGCAGACTGCTTGCGCCAGTTCTGCTAGAGTAGGCATTACATCTGGATAGTACAGCATGTGATCCGACACAGAATTCGCTTTAACCCTTTTAGGCCATCGCACCAAGTAAGGCACCTTGAGTCCGCCCTCGTAGAGAGAACCCTTTCCTGCACGAAAGCGCTTACCAGTTTTTGGGTTGAGGTTAGGGCCAAAGAAACCATGGGGGCGGTCTGGAGTCATAAAGTAAGGTTGCCCGCCATTGTCTCCACATAGAAATATGATCGTATCATCATCGAGCTTTAATTCTTTGAGCAGGGCCATTAATTCCCCTAGTTGGCGATCGACCATATGCATAAATGCAGCGTAGACCTTGGCGTCGTTCTTTGTGCGCTGACCAGCGGACCAAGGTTTGTCTTTAAAAAGCTGCCAGGATGGGTCGTCGTCGTTGATGCCCCATAAGCCGTGAGGTGGCGTCCAAGGAAGATAACAGAAGAAAGGGTGATCACGATTATCTCGAATAAACTGTATGGACTCCTTAAATATTTCATCTTGAGCATGAGTCTTTCCCTCGTAAAAACTTGTTCCAGAGTTCCCTGCTAAAGGAACTTCACTACTGTTACGTATGAGGTACTGCGGATAGAAGGTATGGGCATGAACCTGATCGTAGAAGCCAAAGAAGACGTCGAAGCCGTTTTTTTCGGGTACTCCTGAAGTGCCTCTGCCTCCGATTCCCCATTTCCCAAAACCTCCAGTGCTGTAACCATTTGCCTTTAGCACAGAGGCAAGGGTTGGTTCCCCAGCACGTATGGGAGAATGACCGTTATTTGTGCGCATAGACATATGTCCTGCGTGTAGTCCGGTAAGTAGAGCACAGCGAGTTGGTCCACAGACTGGAGCACCTGCATAGGCGTTAGTAAAGCGCATGCCCTCTGAAGCAAAACGATCTATATTTGGGGTCAGTAATTCCTTGTGGCCCATATGGCCAGATTCGAAATAGCCCCATTCATCAAGCATGAGGTAAACGATGTTTGGCTTTCGCTCTGAGGCGACAGCAGGCAATGACACCACACTCAGAAAGATAGTTATGTAGTACCACTTCATGAGTGGCTACTCATTTAAGAGTCTCTCTTAGGAAAGCATCAGCCTGTTCGATCATTGGATCAAAAAAAGCCTGCTTACCAATAAAGCCATGGGGCGCATTTTTGATTAGAGTTAGACCCGACTCGATACCCAGTTGCTTCATCTGCTCCCTAAAAGTATCCGCATGCGTGCTGGGGTCATCATTTTCTCCCGAGATAAACCACACAGGAGGGTCGCTCTTGTTGAGGTGATGTAATGGTGAAGCCATTCTGTAGACTTCAGGCTTCTCAGCCTGTGAGCCACCGAGAAACTGTTGCCAGATTCGACCACGGCTTTCCATGGCTGAAATCTCCCTGTTGCGTGTGGAAAGCAAGTGGGTCTGGGCGCCCATTGGCACAGCTGCTTGGATGGCACTACTATAGCTGTCATTGCCGCCCTTCCCTTCTAGCTCTTTTATACCTCCAGAAGTCGCCAGCAAGGCGGTAAGATGACCGCCTGCAGACAGGCCTATGGCACCTATCTTATCAGGATTTATGCCATACTCACTGGCATTCGCTCGAAGGAAACGAACAGCAGCCTTGCAATCATGAATTTGAGCAGGAAAAGGTGACTCTCCACTTAACCGGTAGGAAATAGTCGCAGCCACATATCCACGTGCAGCTAATGCCTTTGCAAGATTAGCGTGACTGTACCGGTCGCCCTTTGCCCATCCTCCCCCATGTATGCATACCACAGCGGGTAACTGTCCCCACTCACCCTTGGGACGATAGACATCCATCTCCAGCTTTCGGTCCTCGTAGCTTGCGTAAGTGACATTCAGCTTTGCATTCAACTGACTTAAAAGTTCAGATGACAACTCGGTCCTTCCATCCCTGCGAATAGAGATTTCTCCAGCAGGCCTAGCATCTTTTCGCATTTCATGCTGAAAAAGGATAGCCATGCCACGTAGCTTTCTGGATATGTCCCGGTTACGAACTAACTTGCTCTCTCCTGGATCGCTCTCGAGATCGAACAGCTCTAGACCTGGGTTTAGATAAAGCTTCCAGTTTCGCCAGCGTACTGCAGCAAGCGCACCATGACTACCGTGATAGAAAAAAGCCTCTAGGTACTCATGCCGCTGGATTAGCTGTGCCCATTCAGCAGGTGGACTCCAGTTACGCCGCAAAGGAACCGAGGCATTGATAGACTTCTTCAAGGCTGGTCCTGGGATGAACTTAGTTTCACCCTTCAGCAATGGCGTGATGTCACGTCCATCAATTACTCGATTTACAGGCACTTCTATCCCGGCCAAAGTAGCCAGAGTGGGATACCAATCCATGGCTCTGGTTGGCGCATTGGCGATAACACTCTGTTTGATCCCAAGACCTGGGCCCCAAGCAATTGCAGGAACTCGAATGCCTGCCTCGTAAGTAGATAGCTTTCGTCCCTGAAGCTTTTGCATCGGTGACCGACCTGGCCCTCGACCATTATCAGAAGCATAAACCACAAGTGTGTTGTCACTTATGCCATTCGTTTCCAAGGCATCTAAAATACGGCCAACGTTATGGTCCAGTTCCTGAATTGCATCACCGTACTCACCCCAGTTCGACTTGCCTTGAAACGCTTTACTGGCCCCCAGCGGATTGTGCAGCATGGTGTGAGGCAGATAGAGAAAGAATGGCTCCGTCTTGCTGTTCTCGATGAAGCGGATTGCTTCATCCGTGTACAAGCCAGTTAATTCCGCAGGATCAGCTGGTCGCTTCAGGACCTTACCATTCCTCAAGAGAGGAACCCCACCTTCCTCCTCGAAATATACAATCTCTACGGGGTCTAAATTATGTAGAAGGCCGTAATAGTGGTCAAAGCCTTGATTATGGGGTAAGAAAGGCTCATGGAACCCAAGATGCCATTTCCCTATACAGGCAGTCTTATACCCATTAGCCTTGAGTAGCTCCGCGATAGTGAGTTCTTCTGGGTGGATGCCTGTGGCTGAGTCTGCACGGTGCACCCAGATGTGGTTTCCGACTCGTCTTGGATAGCAACCAGTTAGCAGACCCACTCTTGAAGGACTGCAGATCGGCGCAGCAGCATAGTAGTCTGTGAAGCGCACACCCTCTTTGGCCATCAAGTCAATTCGGGGTGTAGTTACTTCAGTCGCACCGTAACAGCCAAGATCATAGTAGCCCTGATCATCGACAAGTATGAAGATTATGTTTGGTGTGCCTGCGGATATGAACTGGGTTAAGCCGAAGAACCCGACGATGGCTGCAATGAAGATTTTTTTTAGTTTCATGATAAAATCTCGGTCATGGCTCCAGTGCTATCGGCAAATGACTTTGCAGGGACATCCACTGCATGAAGCATTGAGACGAATAGGTTAGCCAGCGGGATCTTCTTTTTGCCCTCGAACGAGTGCAAATTGCCGTGCTTGAATCCAAGCGCATTTCCTCCAGCTACTTGAATTGGGTAGTCCTTGGTACTATGAGATGCGTGGGGATGAGCCGATCCCCAAACCACAACAGTTTGATCTAGCATATTACTATCACCCTCAGGAGTGTTGCGCAGGCGCTCGAGAAAGTAGGCGTGCTGCTTTGCACGCCAGTTATCCCACTGCCCAGATTCAGCTGGTCGCTTGTGGGCGATATCATGCGTAGCTCCCTTGTACCCAAGAACATAGTTAGCGTAGTTCCACATCTCACTGCCGCTGGAATGCTCACTTTCAAGCATGAGCGTCGCAAATCGGGTGGAATCAGTCTGAAAGGCAAGATAGAGCAAATCATACATGCAGCGCGTGTATAGCTCAGGATCTTTGTGAGAGACCTCTAGATTAAGGCCTTTGGTGTCAACGCTTGGCAATGCTTCGTAAGTCCACTGACTGGTTCGTTCTACCCGCTTTTCCAGAGCGCGAACCGAGTCCAGATACTCAGAGACTTTGGCTTGATCTTCTTTACCAAGCCTACGATGTAACCTTTTTGAGTCATCGAGCAAAAGATCAAGCACACTAGCCTCGCGTTTAAGGTCTGCGCGAACTTGCTCAACTCCCTTGCCAGTGTAAGGGTTGAACAAGCGGTTGAAGATCTCTTGAGGTCGGTGCATTGAGGGAATTGGCCGACCTGGTCCGTAATGTGAAAGTGTCTTTGCGCTGCCATACGATCCAGTTCCACCCTCGGTCCCCAACACCAGTGAAGGATACCTAGTAAGGTGTCCGTTCATTTTGGCGGCAACTTGATCGACGGAAATATTGTTTGTTTTTTCATTTCCAGTCATGTCTGCACCGGTAGCAAAAACATCCCCGCTGCTGTGACCACCCATTCCAAGGCCACCAGCGTGCTCAAGTCCCCGAAGGTAACTGACTGAGTCTTTTAATGGGGCAAAAGGGGCAGACGACTGATTGAATGAGAGAGGGCCAGCATCCTTACACGGCCACCAATTCCAATCATGGTGAGAGCCGTCCTTGGTCTTTGGCTCATAGACTCCGTAAGCGATGTAGCTTACGACCATTCTCTTGGGTAGAGCCTTCGCTCCTGCTTTCCCCCAGGTCATTCCCTGTAGGCATGGCAACGCTAGAGCAACCCCACCTCCCCTCAGCAACTCACGTCGATTTATGTACCAAGACTTTTGTTTCATGAGGCTGTTAATTTTTCCTGCCAGCAGATGTAAAAGAGGGACTCAGGCATACTGATACGATCATATCCTGAAGCTTGTACCCATTTCCCTCAGCTTCCTCCAGTAATTTCTCTACATCAAACCTATCCAGGTAACTCAGTGAGCGACCCATGCCATATGTCATCAATCTACGTATCATGTTTTCTGCAATCTCTGACTTTCGATTCTTCATTAAATATGCCTTAAGATCCTGCATGCCGTCCACGGTAGGTCCAAGCGGCACACCTGATGATGCCTCCACTTTTTCAGTGTAAATAGATTCCAAGTACTTAC
>CAJWWL010000231.1 GCA_913048125.1 uncultured Opitutia bacterium
AGAATTGTTGGGGAATAGGAAAAAGAAACCAGCTTTTATCGGGTTCTTTTCCGCTCAAACTGCCAATCTACGTGTATTCGAAATACATCGAAACTCTTGTTTGCTCAGGAGCTTTTCGGTCTCAATCGTGGTGGGGATCCTTCTATTACCGACGAAAAAATTAATCCTCTCGCAATCGTCTGATTTACGGCGATTTCGCTCCTCGCCAGCTAAAGCTATTCACCTGCCAGCGTTGATCGTCTTTCTCTCGTTTTTAATTCTATTCGTATTGAGATTTTCCAAGCTTTTTACAAAGCTTTCAACGATGAAAACTTGCTTTCCTACACCTAACACTTCACATTTCCCATAGTTACTTGTAATATCGTGAAGCGATTGGCTAGGTGAAGTAGAACTGGATGTTGGTGGGTCAGTCGGTAATACTAAAATTTTTGAGTGAAGGCTCGTGTGGTGAAGTGTTCAGGAGATAGAAACGACATGTTATAATTGTATTTACTAGTGCCCAAGACGCTTGATGCGAATTTCATCCGCCCACTGCAGGAAAAAAATATCAAATCGCAAGCTATGAATCAAATGAACCAATTCTTAATACTGTTTTCCCTGTTACCCGTTTTTGCAATGTCTGCGTTTTCACAAGAAGAGGTAGATAATCGACGTTCGAAATCCGAGCAAGAGATGGAGGGTCGTAAGCGTGAGCGACAAGCTTATCAACAGGGGAGGTATCGTGTTGCAGATCCCGACAATTTCAAAGTAGAAGGTGGTCAAGTCTTTTCCGGCCCCCAGTCCGGCGAAAAACTACCACGGTTTCGTGCGACTAGTCTCTTTGGGGAAAACAAAGGCGAGACGTTTAACCCTGTCTCACTGGCGGATGGAAGACCACAGATCATTTTTTTTCAAACGGACAGCGGAGTCGCTCTTCGTGGCCTCTTTGGTGTCGGTAATGTCTTGGGAAAGATCAACGCGAATTCCGATCGCGACATACACCTCGCTTGTATCTTCCTTAATGACGATCCGACTTCCTTGCTGGAACGATTGGGAGGTAAGGCTGAACGATCGGAGGGAATACTTACCCAATTGAAAAAGCGAGGCGTCGATTTATTGGCGATTTCCCCGGAGGGTCGCAATGGGCCGGGAGCCCTTGGACTAAATCGTAACGTCGCCCAAACTGTTCTTCTTGCCAAAAATGGTCACGTGACCCGGAACTACGTTTTTAACCAGGGCATGTTGTATCCAGATCCGCATTTTCTTGGTGGACTGGCTGAGCTGATTGGTGAAGATCGAGAAACTGTCGCTACCTGGTTAAGGGTGGAATCCCAGAAAGAGGAACGTAGTGCCATGCGGGGCCGTGAAGATTCACAGGGATCGGCCAAGCGTGCGTTGCGCCGAAAGCTTCGCGAGTTCGTGCAAGACGGCAAAATCTCTGGAGAGGAAGCAAGAGAAACCTATCAAGCGGCCTTCCCTGAACCCTGATCTTATAGCAGAGCGAGTCGTTGGGCGTATGAAGAAACTCCTAGGCATCCTATCTGCTTTGTTGTTCATACAACCCATGGTGGCAGACGGCGCACGGGTGGATTTTCAAAACGAGATAATTCCCATATTGACAAAAGTAGGTTGCAACGCCGGCGCCTGCCACGGAGCAGCGATCGGTCGGGGAGGATTCAATTTGTCACTCTACGGGGGCAATCCCGAAGCCGACTTTGACGCAATCGTGCATTATATGGGTGGTCGACGAATCAACCTTTCAAAACCTGAGGAAAGCTTGATTGTACTGAAGCCAACGTTTGCAATCGAACATGGTGGCAAGTTCCTCTTGGACGATGATGACGAGGCCACTCAGCTTTTGTTGCGCTGGATCCGGCAGGGAGCCCCTAAAGACTCCTCGAGGGAACTTACGAAAGTAGAAATTGCGCCGCAGAGTCACGTCGCTGAGTTGGTTGGTGAATCCATTTCGCTTCGGTCGACGGCATACTATTCGGATGGTTCCCAGCGCGATGTTACGAAATGGACGGTGTTTACTTCAGAAGATTCTTCTGCTGTCGAAATTAATGACGAATTGGCCGAGTTACGCGTCTTGCGGAGGGGGCGTCACATTGCCACAGCCCGCTACGCCACCGAAGTGTTGCCGATCGAGCTCGTCGTTCCGCTGACAGATATCGATGTCAACCTGGCAGCGGAGTCACGGGTGAATTTCATTGACGACCACATTTTTAAGACATTGGAAACGCTCGGATTGCCTCTTTCAGGCAAAGCTGGTGATGCCACATTTCTGCGTCGTGCAACCCTAGATCTGACCGGGCGGCTGCCAACTCCAACGAAGGTTGAATCCTTTCTACGAGATGAAGGTTCTTACAAGCGATTAATTCTGATTGAAGAGCTACTAAATTCCAATGCCTTCACTGACTACTGGACGCAACAGCTCGGTGCTCTCCTGAGAATCGATGAACGGGACGAAGGAGAGGAGTCAACAAATGTGTACTACGAGTGGCTGCGGAACCAACTGCAACGGCGCACGAGTTACAAGGAACTGGCCTATACCTTGATCACGGCAATCGGGAATACAAATGAATTCGGTCCCGCCAATTTCTACCGAACAACTCGAGGGCCGCGCGACCAGGCTGAGTTCTTCAGTGAACTATTCATGGGGAGTCGACTCAGATGTGCCAATTGTCACAACCATCCGTTGGACCGTTGGACTCAGGATGATTATCACGGATTGGCCGCTATTTTTGCCAGGGTTGAATATGGAAACGTAGTGGAGAGGAAGCCTACAGGTTTTGTTGTTCACCCGGCCACCTCGGAACCGGCCAAACTTCAGGTTCCTGGCGTAGCAACGCTGATAGACGACCTGGCTCCTCTCGATCAACTCGCTGATTGGCTGACTGGAGATCAAAATCCATATTTTGCCAAAGCGATTGTTAATCGATTATGGAAGCAAATGATGGGGCGTGGTTTGGTCGAACCAGTCGATGATTTTCGGTCTACCAACCCGGCGACTCACCCAAAACTTCTCGACAGGTTGGCTGCTGATTTCATCGAGAATGGATACAGTCTTCGGCACACGTTAAAGGTAATCGCCAGTAGTAGTTCGTACGCTCGCAGTTCGAACGCCACCAACCAGAACAAAGACGATGATCGATTCTATTCCCACGCCCTCCGACGCCCTCTCGAAGACGCCGTTCTTGAACGTGCGATCGCGGAAGTGTTGGCGGTTTCGCAAAGGCCCAAGGAGCGCTCAAACTCATCTGGCGGCTTGGCAGGAAAACTCAACCTTCTCAATGGCCCGTCGCTCAACGCCAAGATTGCCAACAAGGAGAACCGACTCCACCGCCTTTTGAATGAGGGTCGTGAACCGCTTGAGATAGTGGATAATTTCTATCTCGTTGCGCTTGGACGCCATCCATCACAGGCAGAGCGAAACTATTGGGGACAGCTCTTTTCAAAGTCAAATTCCCACACCCTAATTGAGGACTTCATCTGGGGGCTGTTGACTAGTCGGGAGTTCGTGACCAATCACTGATTATTTGAAGAAGGTGCATCATGATTACAAAACATTGTGACGGGATCTCACGTAGAGACTTTGTTCGAGTGGGTGGTTTGACCGCGATGGGCTTGGGTCTCGGTAATTTTTCCCAGCTAAAGATTGCTGCCTCCACCAATAAAGAAGCTGAGATACATGCCCGCGCCAAGTCGTGCATTCTGGTATGGCTGGACGGCGGCCCAAGCCACATCGAAACATTTGATCCCAAGCCCGACGCGCCGGTTGAAGTTCGAGGGCCTCTATCTTCAATCAAAACGAATGTGCCGGGGATCCACGTCAATGAGTGCTTGGAACGAACTGCTAAGGTGATGAACAAGCTGGCGATCATTCGGTCAATGACTTCTTCGCTGGGTGAGCACGCTTTCGGAACACACTACCTACTGACCGGCTACAAGCCATCTTCAGCTCTGGAGTATCCGACCATAGGGGCGACTATGGCACATGTTCGGAAACAGTCTGGAGTGCTTCCGCCCCATGTTTCTGCGCCGGGAGTGGTAAGCGCGGTTTCTGGAAACGGCTATTTACCAACATCAACCGCGCCGTTCACAGTCGGAAAGGACTTCAGGATTCGAAATCTGGATTTTTACCGGGACATTGACCTTGATCGAATTGATCGGCGTCTTCAAATCGTTGGAGCATTGGATCAGTTCAGTCGCATCCAGGATGCATCCGCTTCCGCAGAGCTAGACCCAGATCTGGAGCGTGCCTACAATTTGATCGCGTCGAAGGACGCCAAAAGGGCATTTGATCTTTCAGAAGAACCAGCGGCACTTCGAGAACGCTACGGCAATGACGGAGGAAAGGGGATCGGGCAAGGCTGTCTGCTAGCGCGGCGATTGGTTGAACGCGGCGTACCGTTTGTTACGGTTAATAGCACTGGTTGGGATACCCACAGAAACATCGCGGAGCTCAAGTCACGTTACCCGACGGACACTAAAGGGCACCTTCCGTCTCTCGATCGGGCGTTAAGTGCATTGATCACGGATCTATCAGACCGCGGACTCCTCGATGAAACCCTCGTGGTTGTCATGGGTGAGTTCGGGCGAACACCCAAGATTAACCCCACAGGAGGCCGTGATCACTGGCCAAATGTCTTCAGCGTGGTAATGGCTGGAGCAGGGATCGAAGGCGGTCAAATCATTGGGAGTAGCGATTCATTGGGAGAATTACCTGCCAATAATCCAATCACTCCATCGGATTTATCGGCAACCATCTTCACGCTTCTTGGAATCAACCCTGCGATGGAGCTTCACACGTCGGACGGACGCCCTGTTAGAGTGGCACCCGACGGAGCGAGAGTAATCGAGGAACTGGTTTAGTCCACCACGTGCTGTGAGCCCAAAGCCTCGAAGTACAATAGGATACCTTTTGTCCGTGATTATGCGGATTTCATTTATCATCCTGCTTTCAACGATTGAGGCCTTTTCGGCCGATCCGCCGATCACGTCACTTGCTTTTACGCCTGATCAGCAATCGGTAATCGCCGGCTCGCAAGATGGGATTGCGGTGTTCTCTTGGCCAAACCTGAAACTAGAGAGGCGTTTCGATGTTGATATGCTCAATGTACATTCGCTGTCGTTCTCCGACAATGGGGAATATCTCGCGATCGGTGGAGGAAACCCAGCGGAGACAGGAATTGTCGAGGTGTTACACTGGACCGACCAAAAGTCGATCGGACAACTCAGCCATCACGAGGATTCAGTTTTAGATGTGATTTGGTTGGATGGGAAAAGAGTTCTATCTGCCAGCTTGGATCGAGGCATCAGTGCTAGTGAAGTAAAGGTTGTTGATTCCAAGAGCGAATTCCTTGGTCACTCGAAGGGAGTCACCGCAATTTGCATACTTAATGACAAACGAACCTTGGTCAGTGGTGGCGTCGACCAGTCCGTCCGCGTTTGGGATGTATACACTGGCAAACTGGTCCGAAGTCTCAACCAACACACGGGGCCAATCAACGATATCGCGCGGCGACCTTTGGGAACCGGACTACCGATTGTGGCCTCTGCGGCCAGTGACCGAACGATCCGTTTCTGGCAACCAACCATTGGCCGGATGCTACGTTATATCCGATTGGACAGCCCGCCGCAG
>CAJWWL010000232.1 GCA_913048125.1 uncultured Opitutia bacterium
TATATCAAAATAAGTTTTATATTTTTTCATGATCATAGGTCTGAAAAGCAACATATTTGATTTAATTTTTATATAACTTTTATCGAAACTCCCTAATTCAAATATCACAGTATTTTTTGGTTTCGTATTAACATCAAATTTTTTTAATAATTTCCAATTATAGTCAAATAAAATTATCGACGATCTTAGGCTTATATTTAATGGATTATTAAATATAATTGAACAATCTTTACAGTCATCAAGCCTTACTTGGGGAATATAAGTATTTGTCTTAAATAATGTTGAAGAAAGCAAAGGGTAAATATCGGTTGGACACCTTTTCCCATGCGATAAAGCCAGGCGCGGAAGAATTATTCTACCGGATTACAACGGATGATGAAGACGAACGTATGCCTCCAGATGGAGATCCTCTTACAGTTCAGCAAATTGCGAAGTTTAAGAAGTGGGTCGAAGGGGGAGCCAAGTACGATGCAGTAGATGCAGATGCATCCTTAGCTTCGATTCTACCTGCCTTAGAACATCCTCCTGCACCTCAGACTTACAGCAGGACCATTCCAGTTACAGCTATAGACTTTCTATCTGATGCTTCATTAATAGCTGTTGCTGGTTACCGTGAGGTTATAATTAGGAGCACAGATGATGCAAGCCTTGTGCGTAGAATAGGCAACCTTCCGGAGAAGATCCATGCCATTGACTTCACAATGGATGGTAAATTGATGGTTGTGGCTGGAGGTATTCCCGGGCGTTTGGGTGAAGTCCGTGTAATTGATTTATCATCGGGTAAGGTCATACAGGTTCTCCATAAGTCAGAGGACTTGTGCTTTGCTGCCCATTTCTCTCCTGATGACACTAAACTGGCTACCGGAGGCGCGGATGGTACAGTTCGTGTTTTCGAAGTAGAAAACTGGAATGAGTTGGTGGTCTTTTCCAATCATTCGGATTGGGTCAATCATGTTGCTTGGCATCCAGATGGAAAGATGGTCGCGTCTGCCAGTAGGGATCACACAGCCAAGGTATTTGATATCTTTCAAAAAAAGCGTCTATCTAGCTACACTGGACATGATGCCAGCATATATGCGGTTCAGTTTCACCCAGAGAGCCCCGATGTTTTTTCCGGTGCAGGTGATGGGCGTCTGATGCGCTGGCGCATTAAAGATTCTGGGACAGTTCGAGAGTACGTTAAGCATGCAGAGGCTGTCTTCCATTTGGCTTTGAATCCCTCAATGAAAAGTGTTCTCACTGCTAGTGGTGATGAGTCCCTTGCATGTTTGGATTGGCACAACCCTGGTAAACGCAGCAATCACCAATCAAGTACAGTTTCATCTCTGTGCATCGCAGTTAGTCCTGACGGCAAGCAGGTTGCCGCTGGCGATCGAAATGGAACTGTTCGTATTTGGGAAACTGGTGTGGTTGAGTCTCGTATCGAGTTTTCTGGAGTCCAACTCGAGGCACCTTCCCAATAGTCTTTTTTACTCAGCAGATTCGCGTTTAGCAGCACGTTTGCGTTCGTGACTGTCTAGAATCCGTTTTCTCAGTCGGATGACCTTTGGTGTAGCCTCAACCAGTTCGTCTTGTGCAATGTACTCAATAGCTCGCTCAAGAGAAAACTTAATCGGAGGGGTCAATGCATCTGTCTTGTCTTTCCCTGCAGCACGGTGATTGGTTACATGCTTGGCCTTTGTTGGGTTAACTGGCAGGTCATCTGTCCTTGGGTTTTCTCCGACCAGCATACCTTCGTATACTTTTTCTCCCGGCCCAATAAACAGCTTTCCTCTAGTCTCAATATTACCGAGCGCATAGGTCATGGCTTCCCCTTTTTCGATGGAGATCAAAGTACCTGTATGCCGGGTGCGAATATCTCCACTGTCTGGACGATATTCCTTGAAGAGATGAGATTGGATGCCTTCTCCGTTGGTTAGTGTGAGTAGTTCGAACTCGAAGCCAATCAGGCCGCGCGTAGGAATGGTCATCTCCATGAAGGTACGTCCGTTCTTGGCATTTAGGTTGTCGAGTTGACCTTTCCGGTTCGCAAGGCTTTGCATGCAGTTGCCCACTGCTTCGTCAGGGACTTCAAGGTAAAGAGTTTCGAATGGTTCATGCCATTTACCATCAATTTTCCGTTTGATAACAGTAGGTCTTGAAATCAGCACTTCATAGCCTTCGCGGCGCATTTCTTCAACGAGGACAGCTACTTGCATGGCTCCGCGTGCGTTGACTCTGAACTCTGCGGCATTGTCAGTGTCTTCGAACTGGATGGATATATTTGTACGTGCTTCACGAACAAGACGATCTCTGATTTCACGAGAGGTGACCCGCTCACCATCTATGCCTGCGTAGGGTCCGTCATTGACAGAAAAGGACATCATCACTGTAGGTGGATCCACCTCGGTAAAGGGTAGAGGTTCGCTTTCTTCGCTGGCAGCAATAGTTTCACCAATGTCGACCTCTTCAAACCCGGAAAGGCCAACAATGTTACCGGCTACAGCTTGCTGCGCTTCGGCTGTTGCAAGGGCATTGTATTCAAAGATCTTCGAGATTTTTGCGCGCTGAGGCGAGGAGTCTTGACGGAGTCTCCACACAGTATCTCCAATACTTACGTTTCCTGAGAGGATCTTGCCGATGGCTATACGGCCAACGTAGTCTGACCAATCAATGTTGGAAACTAACATCTGAAATTCTTCTTCAGAACGAGTTTCGGGAGCGGGAACGTTTTCAACAATGGCCTTAAACAGTAGTTGCATGTCAGCGTCTTCTACTGAGTCAGATGGACTCTCTAAAGCAACGCCGTCGCGTGCGCTGCCATAGAGGAAGGGGGCATTGAACTGCTCCTCAGTGGCGTCGAGATCTAGGAAGAGTTCCAGAACTTCATCGTGCATTTCCTCGGGACGAGCATTGGGTCGGTCAATCTTGTTGATGAAGACGATGGGGTGTAAGCCTGACTCCAATGCTTTCTTGAGTACGAATCTTGTCTGTGCTTGCGGGCCTTCGTAAGCGTCAACCACGAGCATGACTCCATCGACCATGTTCATGACACGTTCTACTTCACCTCCGAAATCTGCATGCCCTGGTGTGTCCACTATGTTGATGATGTGGTCGTTCCAGCGAACAGATGTGTTCTTGGCCTTAATCGTGATCCCTCGCTCTCGCTCCTGATCCATGGAGTCCATCGCTCGGTCCTCTAGGACCTGGTTATCACGGAAGGCGCCGGATTGTTTTAGGAGTTGATCCACCAGGGTCGTCTTGCCATGATCGACGTGTGCAATGATAGCAATGTTGCGGATGTGTTCCGAAGAAATTGAATTTGTGGACATAAGCGGGCGTGTGATAGCAATTGCACGGTAGGTTGCAAGTAGGGAAATAAAGGAAGTGCGTTTCCATTTCCTATATTGGGCTTGAAGGTTTTGTAAGCTAATGCATGGATGCATGCCTCCCCCCTCCTTTCATCCCAATGAAGAATTTGCTCTCCCTTTTGACTCTTTCGCTGCTTGTAGACTTATTGGAAGCTGGTCCAGTTAGGGTTTTGTTTCTGGGCCATGAAAGTCAGCATCATAATTCTAATGAGTACTACCCGATATTGGCTAAAGCACTTGGTCGGGATGCCATATATTTTGATTACGTAACTACAGTTTCTGAGGCGTTAGATGACGCCAAGCAACTTGCTCGCTACGACGCCTTGCTTTTGTATGCGAACCATCCGCGTATTACAGGCCAGCAATGGAATAACCTTCTCAGCTATGTTCGTGGCGGAGGTGGTTTTGTTCCAGTACATTGCGCTAGCTGGTGTTTCTCAAATGTGCCCGAGTTTGATCAACTGGTTGGAGGCCGATTCAAGAGCCACCAAGGAGCAAGTTTCACTCCTAAGATCGTAGACTCCAAGCATCCGGCAATGATCGGTGTTGAAGAGTTTACTGCATGGGACGAGACGTATTTTCACCATCGCCACAACCCCGAAGGACGCCAGGTGTTGATGGTTCGCGATGCCATGCCTGGTGACCCACATACCAAGCCTGAGCCGTGGACATGGGTACGTGAAGAGGGGAGTGGACGGGTTTTCTACACTGCCTCGGGACATGATGCTCGGGTCTGGAACTCACCTGGTTTTCATAAGCTCCTAAAGGGTGGAATCCTTTGGGCTATTGGGGACAAGGCTCGCTTGCGCTATGATAAGTTCTTATCCGATCGCGCACCCTTACGGTATGAGAAACGTGATCATGTTCCAAACTACGAGCGCCGACCGGAACCTCTACCTTACCAGTTTCCGCTCTCTCCCGAGGAGAGCCTGAAGTATACTCATGCTCCGATGGGATTTCGGCTAGAACTCTTTGCGGCGGAGCCAGATGTTGTGAATCCGATTTACATTCAATGGGACGAGCGTGGACGTCTTTGGGTTGCAGAATCTGTTGATTACCCAAATGAGATCAAAGGGGGCCGTAAGGGGAATGACCGCATAATTGTTCTAGAAGATACAAATCAAGATGGACGGGCTGATAAGACTGTAGTCTTTGCTGAAGGGCTCAACATTCCAACCTCTTTTACCTTTGCTCGCGGTGGAGTCATTGTGGCGCACGCTCCTGATTTTTTATTCCTGAAGGATACCAATGGAGATGGTCAAGCTGATCATCGTGAAGTGCTCTTTACGGGGTTTGGTGCAGGGGATACTCATGCCGGTCCCAGCAATCTCCGGTATGGTTTAGATAATTGGATTTACGGTACTGTTGGATATTCCCGATTTAATGGTGAGGTCGGAGGCACAAATCACAATTTTGGTATGGGCGTTTTCCGTTTTAGACCGGACGGTTCGGCAATGGAATTCCTCCATCAGTTCAACAACAATACATGGGGTGTAGGTTTTAATGAAGCCGGCGATGTTTTTGGCTCCACTGCCAACAATAATCCGACCTTTTACGGCGGAATTCCTGCAACGATTTACGAGGGTAAGCGTGGCATGACCGCCAAAATGATTGCCAGTTCACCTCGATTTTTCCCCATCACTCCTAATATTCGCCAAGTTGACGCTTTTAATGCCTACACCGCTGGTTGTGGGCATGCATTTGCAAATTCCTCTGGCTTTCCAGATTCTTGGCGTGGAAATCGTGCCTTCATCTGTGGTCCGACCGGCAACTTGCTGGGCATGTACGACATGCGTTCAAAAGGTGCGGGCTATGAGGCTGTGAATGCCTTCAGCTTTATAGCCAGTGCAGACGAATGGTTCTCTCCCGTAGTCGCGGAAGTCGGGCCTGATGGCAACCTTTGGATCGCGGACTGGTACAACTTTATCATCCAGCACAACCCTACTCCTAGTAAAGGTCGAGGCGGTTACGATGCCCAGAACGGTCGAGGGAATGCTCACATTAATCCCAATCGAGACCGTAAGCACGGTCGCATTTACCGTGTGGTCTACGAGGATAATTCAGAAACAGAGATTCCTTCTGACTGGTACAAGCTAGACTCTGAACAGCATATGTTTATTTTCAAGGAAATATTAAAGCCTTACCTAAAGGACGGGGGAAAAATAGTTCTATTAAGTGATGCTAAGTTAGTCTAGATAGATTCCCTGACTAAAGCAACGCAAGAACCTTCAA
>CAJWWL010000233.1 GCA_913048125.1 uncultured Opitutia bacterium
CATCCTAGTCATTCTAAGCGACGATCACCGTTATGATTTCCTCGGTTTTCATGAAAATGCCCCGGAGTTTCTGGAGACTCCGCATTTAGACCGTTTAGCCAATGAGGGTGCGCACTTTGCCAACGCTTTTGTCACAACTTCCCTGTGCTCTCCCAGTCGGGCCTCCATACTGACCGGACAATACATGCGCCATCATCGAGTTGTCGATAACCAGAGGCCTGTTCCTAAGGGTACGCGCTTTTTTCCGGAATACTTACAAGCAGCGGGCTACGAAACTGCGTACATCGGCAAATGGCATATGGGGCATGAAAAGGATGACCCGCGCCCCGGTTTCGACCACTGGGTCAGCTTCCCCGGGCAAGGCGTCTACATGGATCCCACTTTCAACATCAATGGAGAGCGCAAGGCATTCAAGGGGTATATGACCGACCGGCTTACCGATCAGGCAGTTTCTTGGCTGGGCAAGGCAGCGAAGCAAGATTCTCCATTCTATCTTCAGGTTGGCTACAAGGCTGTTCATTATCCGTTTCAACCTGCGCCTCGTCACAAGAAGCGTTATGAGGGCCTTCCTATCGACTATCCTGAAACCATGGCCCGTACGGAGGAGAACTACGCCTCACAACCCCGTTGGTTGAAAGAACGCCGTTATGGGATTCATGGAATTGACCACATGGAGACCGGAGCGTTGGACAAGGATCCCGTACCTTCTTTCGACGGTCTATACTACGATTTTGCAGAGACAGTTCACGGATTGGACGAAAATATCGGGCGTATTCTGGCTAGGCTGGACGAACTCGGAATCGCGGAGAATACGTTTGTAATTTACCTTGGAGACAATGGTTTTGCTCTAGGAGAACACGGTTTCTATGACAAACGGGATGCATTTGAGACCTCGATCCGTATACCTATGCTGGCGCGTGCACCAGGACTGATTCCTCCAAAGACTAAAGTCGGCCCGATGGTCCTAAATGTAGATATTGCTCCCAGCCTGCTTCAATTGGCCAAGGTCGATCAGCCTTCTGAACCGCGTATGGATGGACATTCTTTTCTGCCCTTGCTTGACGGTGATCAATCAGACGATTGGCGTGAACATTTTGTTTACGAATACCATTGGGAATGGAACTTTCCGGCACAGCCCACTACTTTTGCGATTCGTACAGATCGCTGGAAATATATTTTCTACCACGGTCTCTGGGACCGCAATGGCCTTTATGATTTAGAGACAGACCCACACGAGCGTCACAATCTCATCACCGTGCCGGCATTTCGAGATAGAGCAGTGGCATTGCGCGAAAAGCTTTTTGATGAGTTGGAGTCCAGCGGTCCACTGACTCTACCCGTACGCCGGCCCAAGAACGACCAGTATTACGATCGTAAGATTCCTCTTCGCTAGAGCAGAGTGTGTCGAACAGAGGTCAGTCTACGCAAATAAGTGCGTCAATGGTAGGCCTTTATCAGCTACAGTAAATGGACGACGTGTTGGGGAGTAGACTACTTCTCCGAGAGGTAAGCCCAGAGCGTAGGCGATGGTGGCGTTGAAGTCGGGGATCGTCACCTTGTCTTCGATGACATTATAGCCTCCCTCATCAGTCTTTCCGTATGTCTGACCACCTTTGATGCCACCACCAGCGAGAAAACCACTGAATGCTTTTGGATAGTGGTCGCGGCCGACATTCTGGTTGATGGTCGGTGTGCGTCCAAATTCTGTAGCGAGTACAACGAGAGTCTCGTCAAGCATCCCTCTCGATTCCAGATCTTGTAACAGGGCTGATAGACCCTGGTCCAGCAAAGCACAACGCTCAGGCGCACTAACGAAGTTGTTTTGATGTGTGTCCCAACCACCTAGGTTGACCTCCACGTAACGTACATTGTTCTCAACGAGACGGCGAGCTAGCAGACAGCCTTGTCCAAATGAATCTTCGCCGTAGAGGTCTTTCATGTGTTCGGGCTCTTTGCTGAGATCAAATGCTTGCAGATCTTTGGAACTCATCAGCTTCACTGCGTCCGTGTACATGTCGCTGTAAGCTTTTGTCGCTGCGAGGTCATACTTGTTTCGGAACTTCTTGCCGAGGCGTCCAGCTAGTTTGAGGCGATCATCAAACTGCTTTTCCGTCACATTCGCCATGCGTTTACTGTTTTGCAAACCTGCTTCTGGATTGCCGATCGTTAGAGGCATATGCTGAGAACCTAAGAAGCCGCTTCCCGCAAACTGGCTACCACCTCCAACAACGACACTTCCGGGTAGGGTTGTGTTGGATCTGCCTTGAAAGCGAGTGGTCCATGCTCCCATACAAGGGTGTACTATGGTAGCTCTCTTGGCATAGCTCGTGTGCATGAAGTACCGACCTTGCTCGTGTGCACCCTTTGTTGAGGAGAGGGAGCGGATGGCACAGCCTTTGTCCATCTGTCCCGCCAGCAAGGGGAGATACTCGGAGATTTGCACGCCATCTGCCTTGGTCTTGATGGCTTTGACTGGTCCTCCCTGCTCGGTGCCTGGCTTGGGGTCAAAGGTGTCCAGGTGAGTCATGCCACCGCTCATGTAGAGGTAGATGATGTTGCGAGCCAGCGGGCGGTTTTGTGGAACCGTTTCGCTTCCAAGGCGGCCTGCTGCCTGTGCCTGCTTCATGCAGAGTGGAAGAGCGCTAACGCCAAGAAATGCCTTGGCCGCTTGTTCTACGAATTGGCGGCGAGAAAAGTCGTCGGATTTAAGCAGTAGTTCTTTCATTGCTGTAAAATGATTTTGTGAGCTAGAGGCGGAAGAGGAATTCCTGCGTATTGAGCACAGCCCAGACGATATCAGTCCATGGTGCGCGCAGGTAGGATTTTGAGTAGTTCTTGGACTTCTTAGCGTCGTATTTGACCCGCGTAAGCTCTGGATTTTTGTTCACCATCTCCATGCAGACAGCCAGTTCATCTGCATCAGGTTTGCGATTGAGAATGCTAAGGTAAATGGTGCGGATTTTATCTTCGGGGGAGTCCTGCTCACGAAGTGCCAACGTCAAAGGGGACTGTGGACGTAGAATCTCATTGAAATGACGTCCGTTGAGGAGCGTGAGCACTTGAGGAATTGAGGCTTCATCTGAGGCATTCTGGATCAGGTCTCGGTCAGATTGACCGAATTGTCGGAGGAAGTGACCAGCTGGTGCGGGGTTTGGTAGTTCAGACGCACGAAGTAGATTGCGACTGAACCCTTTCCAGTGTGCGGATTCGTTGCGGTCGGGTTCCATTCGGTTGTAGAAAGTCATACCCTTACCCATCGCTCCGAAGTCTTCCATTACATCAATGCCGTTGGTAGCTAGCATCATGTAATTATTTTCGCGTTCACGGCGCATTAGGCCATATTCGCGTTTGAGAGTTTTTACCGTTTCGAAGTCTTCTTGCTCCTGAGCCTTGAGAATTTTTTCCTGGATGGCGCGGAGCTTATCGTTGGTATCCGATTCCAGTTTTGCTCCCTTCTTGAACATGTCTAATACCTGTTCCGGACTCTTTGAAGTGAGGATTTTTTCGTAGCGGCCAAAGGCTTCGAGCTTTCTATCGGCATTCTTGAAGCTAGCAAGGCGAAGGTCGGCGTCCGGAATGGAGAGTGTGACGTAGGAGTCCCAAATCTGTTCAGCGCTCAGGCGTTTGACTATTGGCCCTTGAAATGGGTATTTGTCGATAACAGAGAGTTCGCCAGAGAACCCTTCACGACCGTAGGCTTTTGTGTTGTAGATGGCGCGAAGGAATTGCTTCATGTCATAACCTAGAGCGATCATTTGCTCCTCAAGGAAATTTGACAGGGCAGGATTGGCTGACTCGGAGTCGTCGCGAAGATCATCAACCGGTTCATAGAGTCCACGACCCATGGCTCGTTTCCAGAGTCGGTTTGCGATCACTTTGGTGAAACGCGGATTCTCAGGTGAGGTCATCCACTTAGCATACCCATCGCGACGATCTTCGAAGGCTTCCAAATCTACATCTTCACCAAAAATGGTACCCGGTGAGACTTTGGATTTAGGCTTAGCGTCAGTGTATTGATAGTCATGTGGGAGTTGTAACTGCCGGTTATGGTAGTCCTTTACACCGTAATTGATGGGCTTAAAGATTTCACTTGATGCTCGGAAGTATTTGCGACGGATTTCGCTGTCGTATTTGCCAACCTGCTTCTTGTTGGGTTTGCCGTGCTTCTTTTCCATCTTGTCCATAACTTCCTCGCGAAGAAGTTGTCTGGCTTGACCGAGAAGGGGGTTGTTGACCCGGGTGTGGGCTCCGTATGTGAACGCAGCTAGCTGGTAGTAGTCCATCTGCGTCCATTTATCGAATGGGTGATTGTGACACTGTGCACAAACCATTTGTGTCCCGAGGAAGACCTGTACGGTGTTGGACATATTGTCGAGGGGCATGCCGGAGTCGCGCATGTAGTATCCCACTGCGCCGTTATCCCATGAATAGCCTTCAGCAGTAAGCATATCATGGACAAACTGATTGTAGGGGAGGTTGTCCCGAATGGCTTGCTTGACCCACTTTGCATAGGCCACTGGAGCTCCGTAGTTACCGCCGGCGCCGGCAAAGCGGTCTTTAATTCGTAGGATATCCGCCCAATAGATGTAGCTGTGGCTGTTGAAGCCTTCCGAATCGAGAAGACTATCCACTAAGGATGCACGTTTGTTGGCGGTGGAGTCTTTGAGAAATGCGGTAGTTTCTTGGTAGGTGGGGATTCTTCCTACAATGTCCAGATAAGCACGACGCAGAAATGTTGAGTCATCCGCCTTGGGTAGTGCGCTTACACCATGCTTTTGATATCCTTTGGACAGTAGTTGGTCAATTTTACTGCTGATGGCGAGAATGTCCTTGCGGGGAGTTGCACTGATGCTCTGTGCCGATTCTCGTTTGGGTTCGGCGGGTTTCATCGCAGAGGGTGCCTTTGGTGCAATTGAAGGAGCCTTAGTTTTCTTACCTTTCTTGGTCAGATAGGCTTGGACAAGCTTGCGGTTGTCCTTGGAAAGGCGGTTTAATCCCACTGTAAAAACACGGCCATCGGATTGCCGCTTGATCTTCACAAAGTTGTCGTTGGCTTCCACAAGGTTACCATAAACCTTCTTGCCATCGACCGTAGTGAATAGCCGAGCATCCAGATTGGTGCCCATGATGAAGAATGCAGATAGGACGCTTAGGAGAAAGTGTTGGATCTTCATTAGATTTGAAAGTCGTTCCATATAAATAGCTCCTAAGCTAATAATTGCCAGCGCTTTTTAGACGTATTGATGATGCAACTGGCAGACCTCTATGCCAGGTCCATCCATCCGGATGGGTTTGAAGTCACCGCGATGTGCGCTGGGTGAATCAGGCTTGTATCGTAGGTCTCCAGCTCAGGAGGACCATCAGGAGCCAAATAATCACCACAGCGGTATCCTTTTCCGCATCGCCATCTAGGGTGGGTAGCTCTCAAGGTATTTCGAAGAGGAAAGCCAAGTACCCTCGAGGCACTCCGCTTATTTAAATGTAGCCCCAGTCAGCATTTAGTCTCGATGTTACCTAAGCATAGTGTACCCGACAACAGACTAAGCATGGTAAGGCCTTTTGGGTATAAGCAGCTACAC
>CAJWWL010000234.1 GCA_913048125.1 uncultured Opitutia bacterium
CTGATGCTGCTGCGGAGCGAGGTCTGACTTGTGCCACAATTAATCTACCATTTTTTTCAGATGCGGTGATACCAAAGGGATGGAAATGATTATATCTTCGTCCTTGTTTTGTTAATAAATTTTGAGCTGGTTGGAAGCGCGTACGACGAACAGGTTTTGTGGTTGGGTTATGAGAGACTGGATTCTTAGGTTGGGGAACTGAATTTTGTATAGATTGCAAACTACCTCCATCCCTATTCATCGCCGTCAAAAGTTTATCCAAGTTGCGATCGGGCAATGTGATATTTGGTAATATCAAGAGCTTTTGGTGCGCTGGGACTCCAGTTTCATACTGCACTAGTAAATCTCTATTTGATCGAACCTCATTAAGTTCAGAGAAAAAACTGTCCTTGTAGAATTTTACGTTTTTGCCATTCACTGACACAATACGGTCTCCGGATCGTATCCCTTTGTGATGGTGAAGAGCTTGCGGATTAGTGTAGACGACAAATACCGTTCCGTTGGTGTAATAAAGGAGCATTCCAAGGAATCGGGTTAGGTGAGGGGGGAGGCTTTCTAAGTGAGGTTCTGCTTGATATGTCCAAACAGAAGCTTCTTCATTACTTTGACGAAGGAGTTGTGCCTGCGGTTGAGAGACCTCTGCCTGTATTTCTTGGAGGGTGAGGGGTTCTTGGACGGCACTACTCAGGGTTTGTTGTTGCCGCATCTGTTCGCTGTAATACTGCCCATTTAAGGTGGTCGTTAATACCACAATGATTAAGAAACTTTTCTCAATCAACGATGCCCCCTTTTTTCTTATCCTCATCGGTGTGCCCTCAAGTAAATTTGTTTAGATAACACTGCGTCCACGTGTTGCCTTTTCAAGCCAAATTGAAGTAATTGTTGAGTGTTTACTCTAAATTCTACCTAGCGAAATCCGTTACGGATTGAGCTAGAAATATTACGAGCAGAGAACAGACTAGGAGCAACACAAGTCCTAACCCAACGTTTAGTTCGCTGTTTCCTTGTCGTGACGGTGGGTTGGGCTTGCGTGCGGGTTCGTAATCGTTGGGCTCGATTGGAACAGCCTTTCCTACTCGGCCTCTTGGTATCAAAGGTCTTTTACTCATAATTATTTAATCGCAGTCCAAAAAACTTTAGGTAATGGCATTATCGAGGCCCAAACCGTGATGGAACGGGTTTAATTCCTTAACCTATGATTCTATTACTGTCCCTTTGGTTGACCTTGAGATTTAGTAAACTGGAAGATTTTTACTCATGTTATTCGTTCGACAATAAGCATTCATAAGCCGTCGCTTATCCATGAACAATTTGAAGTGAGCAAAATATTTCTGGCAACCTAATACATCACCACTGCTTTGCGACACCTTTGGCTACCGTAGTGGATTTTAACGGGCAGTCAGTCATCGGAACAGGGATTGCCGCTTTGAATGGAAAGCTTAGCACCAGTAATCCCTAGCTTACCTTTGGGGCTAGGTTTTGGCGCGCATTCAAATCTTGAATGATAAACATATTTAATAATCATAAAAATAACATGAAAAATGAAAAATTAAATAAAAGCACATCTCCCTCAGATGATCAGGATAATTCCTCAGATGTGCAACCGTTGGCACCGAATCCTAAGCTCCCTTGGTGCCCAAAATGTAAACGGCATTCGGATTATCACCTAAAAGTCGTTACTGTCCATGAGCGAAGGGGTAGCCACTCCTATAGCTACGAGAAAACAGCAAGCATGTACACCTGCAACGAATGTGGTGGGAAAACGTGGAAACCGCACTCTCCTTTATTTCTTAATCTCTTCTGTGTGATTATATTTGGATCTATGCTTATTCCCTGCCTTTATGTTATGGAAAAAGAGGGGTCGTTAGAAGACCCTGCAGCGTGGTTTGTGCTACTCATTATAGCTATTTTGGGTTACATTTTTTACCGCATCTGCTTGATGAATCAGAATCACTGGAAGGAGTTCTGGGTCTGGGCTCAAAGTAAAGGTTACCCAAGAAAATGACCCACGCATTCGAAGGTACGATCAGTTACTCTAATGCTGATCTGGGACATTAGTGGTGGCGAGACCCGGATTCGAACCGGGGACACATGGATTTTCAGTCCACTGCTCTACCAACTGAGCTATCTCGCCAAATCACTAAAGGTCGGACTGTTTAAGCCGATTTTCCAGCTCGTCAACTCGTTTCCCAAAGAAAAATCTTCCGGCCTAACTTGCATGTGTCCGGAGAAATGGTAAGTTTGCGTACTAATTTGCCACTATCTATGAAGTGCTTCCCTCATTTTTTGTTATTTGTCCTAATCTCTACAAACTTTGTTCTACTTCCGAATGTAACTAATTTGTGGGGTCGAACTTTCACCGCACAAAATGGTAAAACTCTAGAGGCTAAACTTCTTCTAGTTCAGGGAAACTACATCAAACTTCTCAAGGAGGAGGACGGTCAGACCATCTGGGTCAATGGTTTGCTGTTGAGCGAGCACGATCAGAATTTCATCAAAAAACAGGGAGGTCAGATGCGAACGATGAAAAAGCGCAATTTGCGTTACATCATCAGTGCTGCAAACCATATAGATCGTCTTGTTGAGAATCGACTGAAGGCTAAGGGGATTCAGCCAAACGAACCTGCAACTGATGAGCAATTTCTTCGACGTGCTTATCTTGATGTTGTTGGTCGCATTCCTACTGCTTTAGAAACCAAGCTTTTTCTTGAATCAGATTCTGGAGGTAAGCGCCGGGAACTAATTGATCAGCTTTTGCAATCGGAGGGCTTTGTGAGTCACAATTTCAACTACTGGGCTGACATCTTGCGCGCCAAAAGCCGCATGGACGGTGATGGCGCTGCATATCTACTTTGGATCAAGGAATCCCTCCGTATGAATAAGCCTTACGATCTCATGGTTAAGGAACTCCTAGGTGCCCGGGGGTACGCTTGGGAGAACGGTGCTGTTGGCTACTACACTCGTGACAGAGGGATGCCACTGGATAATATGGCTATCACGACAAGAATCTTTCTTGGCACTCGTGTCGAGTGCGCACAATGCCATGATCACCCGTTTGAGGACTGGACGCGGAAGCAGTTCTACGAAATGGCCGCCTACACCTATGGCGTGAATACCAACCTGCGTCCAAGAAATATGCAGGATGTGCAGCAGTATATTGAGCAGAAGACTCGCAGGGAAGATCCTGAGAAGTCGATGGCCTATCGGCAAGTTGCTGAGGATTTTCTGCAGCCTGTGCTCCAGATGCAGGGAGTACATGAGACTCCACGCCGTCTGCGTCTTCCACGTGACTACCAGTACGAGGATGCTGCGCCCGGGTCGTTTGTCACTCCGGGCACTCTCTTTGGTGCTGAACTTAATGTCGGGCTCGGCGGCGATCGACGAGATGCTTATGTGGACTGGGTTATTTCTCCGAAAAATCATCGATTCAGCCGCGTCATTGCTAATCGTATGTGGAAGAAAGTAATGGGCTATGGAGTCTTCGAACCTGTGGATGACCTCCGAGATGACATGCCCCTATCCAATGCCGCGCTCATGCATTACCTTGAGCGTGAAATCCGTCAACTTGGCTTCGACCTCAAGCAGTTTCAGCGCATTCTTCTGAACACCCGTACCTACCACCGAGCTATGACTCGGGAGGCGATTGATCGAGAGAAACCCTACTATTTTCAGGGGCCTGTCTTGAGGCGGCTCTCGGCCGAGCAGCTTTGGGATTCCATGCTCATCCTGACCGTTCCTGATGCTGATGAACGCGCACTCGATGAGAAGGTAGCCCGTCAGCAAGAAGCTACTAAGAAGGTTGCCGAAGCCCGAATCGACAGTGATCCGGAGACCGTTTATAGACTTGCCCAGCGCGTCGTACAACTCAAGGACTTCGGTAATAAGAGCCAAGATCTTCTCGTACGTAAAATGGAGGGTGCACGTAAGAGTGGGAACAAGCCGCTTTATGAGCAGTACAAAAAGAAGCTTGATGAGGCGAAAAAGCGCCTAAAGAAGGATTTGGACTCAGCCTACGCTCTTGCTAGTCCTCGAAGTAGCAGTAAGTCGAATGTCTCTGGCAAAGTCCTTGTGGATTCTGATCCACGCTGGCGGGGTTACAGTAGAAATCTAGTGCGAGCTTCGGAACTTCCGTCCCCCGCACCTCGTAACCATTTCTTGCGGCTCTTTGGACAGTCAAATCGTGAATCTGTGCAGAACGGTCATCAGGATCCTGTGCTTACTCAAGTTCTGGCTCTTCTAAATGGTCCACTATTCAACCAGGTCTTCAGTTCTAATTCTGTCTTAATGAAGTCCATCGCGCAGGAGGATACGCTTCGCGATAAAGTGAATATCATTTTCCTCTCTACTCTCAATAGGCCAGCGTCTCCTGGCGAGGTAGACCTAATGCTGGAGGAACTTGATCATTACGGACCTGTTGAAGACCATGGTCGTGCAAAGATCTCTTCTGACGGGCCTTATACCAAGGGCTACCGCAACATCATTTCTGCTCTTATGAATTCTAGGCAGTATATGTTTCTCCAATAGATGATTGTCGTTAGATCAGATTGAAACAGTGGAGACATGTAATTCTTGTTTGCACACATTGAAATCAATGCTGCATCGGACAATAGTTCCTCAGCTTACAATTCATAGGCTTTTTATGAAGAGCACTAGCGACTCAATCTGACTGTCGGTCAGAATCCCTTTGTAGGGAGGCATTGCGACCTCCCCGTCAGCAAAGCCTTCGACGATTTTAGCATCTGGTTCGAGGATAGATTCTCTTAGATAGACTTCATCAGCTTTTACTTTATTTCCGTCAGCAAGCGTTCTTTGGGAGTTGAAAAGTTTCTTCCAGCTGGGTCCAGGGCGTCCTGCGTTTTGACCATCAAGGGTGTGGCATCCGATGCAACCTACAGATGTGTATAGTTTGCGGCCTTCTGATACGGAAGGCATAGTCGATTGAAGGGCTGGACCTTGGGCATTGTCATCAAGAGGTTCGCGGAGTTTTATCGGTATAAATTTATCAGGTTCATGAACGAATGCAGGAAGGTGATGTGCAGTGAGCCAAACCTTGTCTTCCAATTGAATCATTTTCTCTGACTGTACCTTGAAGGCTACTTCAATTTGATTTGAAGGTTTCATCTCAGGGATTGTGAGTAAGAGCTGCCGGGAGTCTACGGAGCGAAATACATTTGCAACCGTAAGGGATTCTTGGCCTGGCTTGCCGTCGAGTTTGTAGTGGCCTGAGCCATACTTTTGTGAACGAAGGTAGTTCCAGCGTTGCACCTTAAAATGATCCCTGGAGGCATTTATTAGATCGAGTGGTTGGCTGAAGGTTAGCAGTATTCCGAGTTCTGTGCTGCGAGCGTCTATGGGAAGGAAACCAGTGGGTTGGCCAGTGAATCGAATGCGACGAATGCCCGCAGATTTTTCGGCTTTTGAGCCAAAGATTTGGAAGCCAGCCAGATAAATATCTCCCGAGTCATGATCTGAGAAAGCCTTGAGGACAGGAGATTTCAAATCAAAGGGCAGTCGATGGACACCTCCTTGAGGATGTTCGCCTGAGAGGTCTTGGAATACTTGAAGAATGC
>CAJWWL010000235.1 GCA_913048125.1 uncultured Opitutia bacterium
ATTCGTTTCAGCTGGCCCATTGCAGAGACCATTCCGGAGTTGAAACCTACGGATCGCCTTAGCTACTCTGTAGAAGTCAGCGACCGTCGCCCGCCTGCTGGTTCTCACATCAATCTCTCCGCGACCCGTAAGCTTGCTATACTGACACAGGAACAATACCTTGCATGGTTCAAAAATCAACTAGACACCCAGCGCGAAAAGATAGGTAAAGCTCGTGATCTCGAAAAGCGTGCTACTGAAGAAGTTCAGAAACTGAAAAACGAAGAGAAATCTGACGACAACGAAGAGGGGTCTGGTCAAACTCCCTCAGAGGGCAGCGACAAAGAAAAGGAGGAATGAGAATGAAGAAATCGATCTTAGGCTTTTCTTCAGCTATCATGCTGATTGCGACCATCGTACACGCTCAGAGAAGCGATGTTCTGCAGACCACTGAGCGAATTCGTAGTGAGGAACGTCGACAAGTGGAAGTCCGTCGTCAAATTGGAGGCGCCTCTAGGCAAATTGAATCGCTTCTGCTCGATTTACAGTCAAATGGACTCTACGAGGCAGCCAAGGGACCGGTTATCAAGGGGATGAAGGACTCTTTGGACACCGTTAATGCTCAACGTGTCCCCAAGGCTGCAGAAGAACTTCAGCAGGCTCGTTTGCAAATAGAGGAGGACGCTTTTTCTCATCTGGACGAGGCTAATAAAGAAATCACTCTTATCATTGAAGACCTTGACCAATTACTGAGAGCCACGGAGTCCGCACTTATCGGTGATATCCTTCTAGAGCGTATCCGAGAAATTATTAAGACGGAATCTTTTATCCGTCGTGAAACTGCCAAGTGGGGCAAATTACTGTTTGTCAACGCAGATGCAGCAGCTGCTGACAAACCTCGCGTAATTCGTGCCCAAAACGAGAATATTCAACAGCTTAATCAGTTCAAGAGCCTGCTTTCTGGCGCTGTCATTGATGCCGTTGATGACAGTCTGGTAAAACGCTTCGGTGCCGCACAGAAGATCGTGCTAACAAAAAAGCCTGATGTACTTCTGCAAAATGCCATTGCGACCATAGGTCAGGAAGATGCTATTTCCACCGTTGGTCATCAGGATTCAGCCATTGAGGTTCTCAAGGAAATCGAATCAATTCTCGCCTCCGAAGATGATGATATCTCAAATAAGGCTGAAGTTCTGGAGGAACTGAAACGAATTCTGCAGGCACAAATTGATCTCAAAGAAGAGACTCAGGATGAGCCCAAGGCTCGCCCTGACCCCTCGGAGTTGCAAGCCGAGCAACTTCAACTTAAAAAGGAATTAGAAGAAGCGGTCTCCGGGGAGCCTGAAAGTACACCTTTAGATAACGCCGCCGATGCGATGCAGGAGGCCGCAAATCAACTTGGTGATGGTCGTTTGCCAGATGCGGTTGAGCCTCAGGAAACTGCGATCAGTAATTTACAAAACGCCATCAATGACTTGGAGGCTCAGATTGCAGCTGAAGCTGCTGATGCTGCATCGGATTCCTTTTCTGACCCGATGGATTCTTTTGGTGATGCATTTGCGGAACCGATGGATTCCTTTGGGGATGAGGGTTTTGGTGATGAAGGTTTTGCAGATGCATTCCCAGCCGAAGCCTTTGGCGCTGAAGGTATGGGCGAAGGCATGGGTGAAGGCATGGGTGAAGGTATGGGCGAAGGTATGGGCGAAGGTATGGGCGAAGGACAAGGTCAAGGCTCTCCTGGCATTGGTCCCCCTAGCGACACTCCAGGGCAGGGCACACCAGTTCCAGGATCATTCGCTCCAGCTCCACCCGGTGTACTCCCTGATGATCCTGCCATTGATTCGACAGGTTATTCCTCCACTACTGTCCGAGGTAATGAAGTTGAACGTACTCGGATGTCCGTAAACTCTCTAGAGCGTCGGCGTCGTGCCGCTGCACTCCAGAAGTATATCCAGCAACTGCCACCTGAATATCGAAAACAGGTCTCAGACTATTATGAAATTCTTGCTGAATAAGTCCCTCGCTACTTTTTCCTTCCTGCTTCTAGCCATTCCTGTTGGACATGCCGAGGAGTCTGCTCCTGTACAAAGAGTTAGCAAAACTCGTCTCTCACCAGAAGTTCATGGCTCAATTAGTAAGGGGCTCGAGTTTCTCTCCAAGAATCAGAACTCCGATGGGAGTTGGGGGCAGCAGAACCATCCGGTAGCCGACACCTCTGTCGCACTGATGGCCTTTATGCTTCAGGGACATGTGCCCAGTCGTGGCAAGTATGGTCGAAATATGGACCGCGCCATCGCCTACCTGATCAATGTTGGTAAGAAAGGCAATCAAGGTTACATGGGTACGCCTCGTAATCATGGAGGAATGTATGAACACGGTTTAGCTATTCTCGCACTTTCCGAAGCATGGGGCCAGAGTACCCACCCAGACTTACGTAATACACTTAAGAGAGCCGTCGATATCACCATACATGCTCAGAACCATCAGGGAGGTTGGCGTTACAATCCTGAACCAAGGGATGCGGACCTCTCCATGACTGTGATGCAGACGGTGGCGCTCAACTCAGCCAAGGAAGCTGGTATTTCAGTGCCCGATGCAACATTGGACAAGGCCGTTAAGTATGTGCTCTACTGTCAGGACAAGAATAGCGGGGGATTCGGTTATAGTGGACCCAGTGGTCCTGGTTTTGCCCGTACCTGCGCGGGTGTTATGTCTTTGATTATGTGTGGCCAGCGAAACCATCCTGCTGTCAAAAGAGGCATCCGTTTCATGCATGCCTATCCTGAACAGAAGTTCAACGGAGGTTCCCATTTTCTGTATGCGAATTACTATGCGGTACAGTGCATGTATCAGTCAGGGGAAGAAGATTTTAACTCTTATTACCCTTATGTATCGCAGTCTCTACTTGCTAAACAACGGGACAATGGGAGTTGGTCTATTCAGGAGGGTGAAGTCTATTCGACTGGGATGGCTATCCTGATCCTGGGTGTGCCTTATCGTTTCCTACCTATCTACCAGAGGTGAGACGCCTTGAGACCTTGGGTTTCCAAATACGGCCCGAACGGGAACTGTAGCCAAGCTAGCTTGAAGGTTGTGTTGCGTTCTTCTCGTATCTTTCTGTGTCTTTCGACTTTAGCCAGCCTTCTATTATCTGGTCTCTGTTTAGTCGGTTCAGATCAAACACCTCCATCTAAACTACAAATCCATCGTTGGACTGAACAGCTTTCTTCCAAGGACTGGATTCTTCAGGCAGAAGCTCTTCAAGGCCTTGGTACATGGAAGGTCGAGGCTTCAATTCCTCTCATTACTGAAGTTTTCAAGTCGGGTGAAAGTGATTGGGTTCGAGGTCGAGCAATGATTACGCTCGGAGAAATTCAGGGTGATCAAATATCTGAACATGCCATGCAAGCGTCGAAGGATCGCAGTCCGATACTTCGTAAAGCTGCATTGGAAACTTTTGAGCTCGTTGGTGGCGATGCCTCCACGGTTGTAGTTCAAAAGCTCCTCGATGACCCAGATGTTGGGGTGCAAGCCAAGGCTGCCGCACTCTTTGCAAGTCGGGTTCCAGAAAAGGCTTGGCCGATTGTGGACAAGTTGACCTCAGATTCTTCAAAACAAATAACTTTCGACCACATGCGTGCCTTGGCCTTTGTTAGTTCTGAAATTTCTCTTCAGAGACTTGAATCTATCTTCCTCAAGGCTGAGGCTGAAAGCCGTCTCCGCCGTGATATTGTTTCCGCTTTGTCGGTTGCTAGTGATAAGGCTATCCCGCTAATTGCTAGAGTAACTGCTCATTACAAACCTGCTAAACGTGAATTTCGCCTTGGACAGGAGTTGTTATTAACGCGCAGGAAGGCTCTTGTGGGTGAAGCATTTCAGAGAATGTTGGCGGATTCCGACACAGCTTTGTTTGTCAACCTAGCGCCATTGGTCTCCGCCGTTCAGCCAACAGTTCAGATGGGCGACTTACTCTCTGCAGCATGGATGTTGCATGAGGGACTTTCTGGAGATGCAGTTCGTGCAGGAATGACGGCCTTGAGCAAGATTGATCCTACGCGCTATGAATCCTTCTTTACACATTTTCTCGAGGACGAAGACCCTTTGACCCGAGCACTTGCTGTGCGATGCCGTAGTCTTAGTTCCATCGAAGATTTATTCGAAGTTTTGCGCGAACATGTTCGGGATCAAGATTCCAGAGTCATTCAAGCCTCTCTAGAGAGTTTACAACGGGTACCTGTCAGCGCTCGTCCGACTGAGGGGTTGCTCACTTATCTCTCGGAATCTTTGAAGACTGAGGATCAACCAGTCCTTCATGCTGCGATAGAACTACTCGGGCGTCGCGGCCAAAAAGAAGAATTTGAGTCGGCATTAATCGCCTTGAAGCCCTATCTTTCCGATGGTGAATCTGCCACACGGACTGTTGCAGCGAATGCTTTGACCACTTTAGGCCGCGGAGCGCGAAATACTGAAGTTGTCGCTGCACAGGGCTTCGTGGCAGGCTGGCAAATTGTCGGTCCTTTTCTCAATGATCGGCAGAATGTGGGCTTTGAAACTGTCTATGCGCCAGAAGAAAATTCAGGTCTCGAAAAATTTCAGACCGAGTACCGCTGGGACTTTGGGGGAGGTAAGTCTAACAATAAGGAAATCGAACTGACTTGGACTGATGCCTACTTCGAGGATCACAGTGGTGACATTCACGTTGCTGTGCAGATGCCTGTTCCCATCAAGTTTGCCGTGGCATATGCAAAGGCAGAAATCATATCTGACTCTGACCGCACAGTCCGCGCTATTCTTGCGAGAGATCGTCGCATGACGCAGAAGCTTTGGCTCAATGAAGAGGTGGTTGCTGAGAAGATTGATGAGGTCAATGAACCTAGCCATCACACCGTGAAGCTTGAACTACGCAAAGGCATAAACAGTTTTTTTCTAAAGACTTCGACTTACGAAGGACCATGGCGACTTAGTCTACGGTTACTTGACGAGAAGGATCAGGTGGCTGCAACTGGTTTGAGGCAAGTGCTTCCAGAGTCGCAAAAGACCAAGGGTGAATGAAGGTCTCTGCTTACATCTTCTTTATTGTCGGATTGCTAGCGCATTCAGTCTGTGCTGAGCTTGAGGATGCATTTGCCGAAGCTGATAAGCTTTACCTCAATAAGGAGTACCCAGCTGGTCACAACGTCCTGAATCAGATCATAGCTGACAGTCCCGGTAACGTTGATGTCGCAGTACGTGCATTGCACAAGCTCTGCCACGGTGAATTCCTTGAGCTTCTAAATGAAGACTGGCCTGACGCTGGTATTCACAATCACCTTTGGGGGGTGGCTAAGCGCGATGTCACGAAGTTTGATCAACTTGTGAGTTCTATCATTCAGGAGGCGTTTCTAGAACTAGGAATCTTCTCCGACAATGGTCCAATCTATATCTACACTCGAGATAAACTACTCGAGACCCTGCGTCGTCGACAGGGCCACTATCCTCTAACGCCTATGGAGCGTATGTCTGATGAACCGATGCTTCGCCTACTTGCCTTGCGGCGTGCGGGTTTGGTCTCCAGTAAGCATCCT
>CAJWWL010000236.1 GCA_913048125.1 uncultured Opitutia bacterium
TAGCGAGTCCGCACGAACCATTGGAGCAGAGGATTGCCTTCCCACAATTCTTGAGCTCTTAGGAATTGGCAAAAAGGTTCCGGAAGCAGTGGACGGTGTTAGTTTTGCGCCTACACTCCTTGGCAAGAAACAATCTGCACGTTCTTTCCTGTACCGTGAATTTTCAGGTTACGGAGGTCAGCAGGCGGTTTGGACCGGAAAATGGAAAGGGATTCGTCAGAAAATACTCCGTAAAAAGAAAAACCAGCTAGAGATAGAGCTCTACGATTTAGATGCAGACATTTCTGAAACCACGAATCTGGCTGAAAAGCATCCGGAGATTGTTGCAAAGCTCAGCAAGCTTATGGCAGAGCAGCACATTCCCTCTGAACTCTTTCCAATAGCACCACTTGATAAACTCGCCAAATGAATCAGCTCATCCTCCGCTCACTTTTATTATCTTCGGCTATATTCAGTTCTTCAATCGCCGATGCGAAAGTCCACCTCTTCCTGCTTTCAGGGCAGTCGAATATGGGCGGGCTCAATCCGGATAGCTCCTTCACCCCTACCGTCAAAAAGGCTTTTTCGGAAGACAAATGTATCGTAGTTAAGAGCGCGCAGGGTGGGCAACCTATCCGACGCTGGTACAAACAGTGGAAGCCTGAAAAAGGGGATAGCCATTCCGCTTCTGGAGACCTTTATGACAAGCTCATAAAAGCCATGAAGAATGCAGTTGGGGATCACAAGCCCGATACCATTACCTTTGTTTGGATGCAGGGTGAACGAGATGCCAAAGAAAAGCATGGTAGTGTTTACGCCAAGAGTCTTCAGGGTCTGATCGATCAGCTATCTAAGGATCTGGGTCGCAAGGATCTTAACTTTGTCATCGGTCGTCTTAGTGACTTTGGCAATCAGCCCAATCGAGGTTATGCAGACTGGGAGACTGTTCGAAAAGCACAGGTACAAGTCGCCGAAGATTCCCCGCTCGGGGCCTGGGTCGATACCGATGACCTAAATGGTAAAAATGACGGTCTTCATTACGATAAACCAGGCTATGTAGAGCTTGGTCGACGTTTCGCTGAGGCCTCCATTAAGCTCGTCAATCAATCCAATAAATAAGCTATGCATCGAATTACGATCTCTCTCTTATTGCTTCTTTCCTCAGTATTTCTCCACGCAGCCAAAGAGAATAAAGACAAGGCTAAGCCTAAATTCTATGATCCTGTCGTGAAGGATATCGAGGGCTGGACCATCAAGGTCGATCCCTCTTTGCTAAAATGTGAAAATGAAGAGTTGGGTAAGGCCTGCTTCACTGCACTGGCTAATCATCTTCAGCGCATCAAGTACATCCTTCCTCAGGAAAAGGTGAAGGAATTACAGACCTTACCCATTGTCCTCGACCGCGCGCATCGGCTCACTTCCATGCAGTACCATCCATCCAAGGGTTGGCTGATGGCAAACCGTCATGACCCTCGGTTGGAGAAGCATGTTCACATACCTCGAGCTGAAGCTCTCATCAACCGTCATACTTGGGCTAAGCATCCATATGTGATTCTGCACGAACTCGCCCATGCTTACCATGACCAGATCCTCTCCTTTGAGAATAGGGATGTTCTTGCCGCCTATCACAACATGAAGGCTAAGGGGATCTACGAGAACGTGCTTCTTTACACAGGGCGCAAGGTACGGCACTACGCGCTTACGAATCACAAGGAGTATTTTGCGGAAAGCACCGAGGCCTATCTTGGGGTCAACGATTTCTATCCATTTACCAGGGCCGAACTCAAGCAACATGACCCTCAGATGTTCGATGTTATGGTCAAGGTGTGGGGTCAGGTGAGATAGCCTTTTTACTCTCTCAATCAAGCCAAGAGGCCTTGGCATTATGCACCCTGACGATATCCCTGTCCCTTCGGAAGAGCAGCTTGCTGAATTGGATCGGGAAGTCTGTTTCGTTCCAGTAGATAACGAGAGACCAAAGGCTCTTAGTCCTGCACAGGTCCGCCAGTATAATTCTCTAGGCTATCTTCTTCCCTTCGATGGTTTGAATACCGAAGAGGTTCTTGAACTTAGAACTTATTTCGATGGGGTACTCGAAGCCTTCCGAAATCTGGGAAGGGATAGTTATTCTATCAGCACTGCCCATCTTCGATTTGCCAGAATTTATGATCTAGTAGCTCATCCTAAAATTGTTGGGCCAGTTGCTGACTTGCTCGGTTCAAACATAGTGGCCTGGGGTGCGCATTTCTTCTGTAAGCTTCCCAATGACGGGAAGCGTGTGCCATGGCATCAGGATGCACTCTATTGGCCCATCACTCCGACTCGCACCGTTACTGCGTGGTTGGCGGTTGATGATGCTGAACCGGAAAACGCTAACATGCGCTTCATTCCAAGATCCCATCTTGAAGGTCCGATTGATTATAATGTGACGACTGACAAGAATGCAGTTCTTAATTTAGAGAGCACTGATGCTGTATCCTACGGTAAACCAGTTGATGTAACCCTCAAAGCGGGTCAGTTTTCCCTTCACTCAGATCTTTTGCTTCATGGTTCAGAAGCCAATACTTCGAGTCGTCGTCGTTGTGGTCTTACCCTTCGTTACGCGGCAGCAGAAGTCCAAGCTTTTCACGGTTGGCATCACAAGGGGATCGTGGTTCAGGGAGAAGATAAGGCTGGTAACTGGGCTAATCATCCTTCCCCTTGATTTTCCTGCGATTACTCTGGTGTTAGGATGTTTTTATCCTGCGCCCAGCGAGTTTGCCATGCTGGGTACGACTTGCTCAGCAAATCTGTAGCGTAGTATCCAAGCCAACTGTAGCCGTTACGCCGTTCATAGGAGATCTCAGAGAGCTTTTTCTTGGGCTTCCCATCCCGGCTACAGAAAATGGGTTGGTTATTTGCAATAATATAGAATCTTGCCCATATGGGTGGAGCTGTTGGATCCTGAATGATGATTTTATCGAAACCCTTCGGCGTGTCTTTGGCTGCCTTGCGGACTTGTCGGATGCCTTCCAGTTTGGCGCTTTCGAACCATGCGACAGCAGACTGAATGGATTCGATTACTGCAGGAGACGGATCATCAATTGACATCAGGTATTGAACGATTCCTACAGATTCACCACCGCTCAATGAAGCAAGTTCGTAGCTTCTTGCCTTTCGAGGCGCGAGTGTCTTCTCGTCATGCTGGGCGCACCACACTGTTTTACGGCCATTCACAATGATTTGGGAGTCCAGAATACACTGTAGCCCCCTTGCCAATGCCTGTCTGCATTGTTCGCGAACCTTTTCATCTACGAAGGGGTAGTCCTTCGGGTTGGAGGCAACATCCTTTAAAGTGCGCATCACTCCAATCATTGCTCCATCGTTGAAGGTTATATGTCTGGAATAGCCACGGCCAAGTGGATAGAATTGTGGCCATCCACCATTGGGATATTGTGCATTAAGCATGAAGTTTATACCACGCAGGCAGGCCGATTGGTAGACGATGTTCGGATTCTTAAGGTAGAGCTTTGCGAGGTACCTCACTTCAGAATGGGTGGCGCCATTGTCAAAGCCTGTATCGGTTTTTGCTTTGTCTGCTATGAGTTGCTTCTTCTGCTTGTCGGTGAGCGATTTTTCTCGGTCAAAGTTCTTGGGCCAACCACCATTGGATCTCTGGTGTAGTAAGATTGATTCCGTATCCCAATTACCGGTAAGTTTTAAGCACGGTAGCAACAGAAGAAGTGAGAGTTGGATCCTAGTTTGCATCATAAAAAAGGGCGCCCAAGTTTACTGACTTGGACGCCCTTTGAAAGGGTGGTGTTGATGGATAAGATCAGACCACGGACTTAAGGGCGTCGTGTCCCTTACGAGGTTCGCGCCAAGCCTGCTTGTTGATGGACTTGTCGCTAGTGATCTTTCCATTTTCATCCAGTTCGATCTTCTTACCTGCACGTACTGCGAGGTTACCCAGTTGGATATTCGCGGTCATGGGGCCAGAGTAAGAAAAATTGGATTGGCTGAATTCACGGGGTTTTTCTCCGCGGCAAGCCATGAAGAACTCTTTATGGTGACCGGGAGAACGCTCGAGCAGTTTCTGGGGGCGTCCAAACTCGCGGCGAGCGGTTTCAGGAATCACACGTGGGCTGTTCCAGTAGTCACCCTCGACGAGCATCTTGCCCTTGGTGCCGATGATGAGGTTTCCGGTACGAGGTAATTTAAGTCCATCAGCTTTGAGTTCCTCTGGCGTTTCAGGCATGTTGTCTGAACCGTCCTTGTTCTTTCCCTCATACCAGTATGTAGCGAAGCCTGGGCGATCACCTTTGGCACGATAGGTAGCTTTTACAGT
This sequence comes from uncultured Opitutia bacterium, assembly GCA_913048125.1. Taxonomy (GTDB): domain Bacteria; phylum Verrucomicrobiota; class Verrucomicrobiia; order Opitutales; family JABJCN01; genus JABJCN01. The sequence continues at coordinate 4,307 of CAJWWL010000236.1, forward strand.
CATGCCAGCAGGGAACTGGTCGCCAACGGGACCGGTCATCATAAGAGGTTCTACAGTAGCTGCATAACCACAGTCCATGATCGCATAGATACCGTCTGTGGTATGGCATGCCATGTCTCCGAGGGCTCCCGAGCCAAAGTCGGCAACTCCGCGCCAGTTAAATGGATGGTAGGGGCCACGGCCTTTCTTGCCGCCACCTGCTCCTACGTATGGTCTCATGGCTGCAGGGCCAATCCAGCTTTCCCAATCGAGATTATCTGGGATGGGGTCAGAGCCTTGTGGGCGCTTGCCACCTTGTGGCCAAACCGGACGATTTGTCCAAGTATGGAATTCCTTTACCTCGCCGACTGCTCCGCCCTTGATGTATTCGTAAGCGAGGCGCCAGCCTTGTCCACCGTGACCCTGATTTCCCATTTGGGTAACAACATTCTTTTGTTTGTCGTAAGCAGCGGTAAGTTTGAGTGCTTCCGTGACAGACCAGGTCAGAGGCTTCTCAGTATAGCAATGGATGCCCATGGATACTGCGGTCATGGAAGGGGCGTAGTGCGTGTGGTCAGGAGTCGCTACGAACACTACGTCGAGTTCCTTGCCATGCTTGTTAAACATTTCACGCCAGTCGGTGTAGCCTTTGGCTTCATTCCAACCCGCCTTGCCGTGAACTCCACCCCAACGGGTTTTGTCGACTTCAGCAAAGGCTACGCACTGGCAACCCTCCTTGTGTGCTTCGCCCGTGTGGGCACCGGCACGGCCACCAACGGCTACAAAGCCCACCTGGAGCTTGCTGTTTTGATTTTGCGCGCTGACTACAGCTGGAAAAGCTATGGAGCCTGCGATGAAGTTACGACGTGATACTTGATTACTCATATTTTATGAAGGGAGTTGGCTTTCTAGAAATTGAGCTGGGATGTAAACAACCACTTTGGTTAATTTCAAGTGGTAAGGTTCATCATTTGCTAATAGAACGAAGCTTATAGATTTGTCTCCTGCAAAGTTTATTTTCTATATTCTGATCCAGTTGTAGTTTTGCGGATGATAACACGTACTCCAAGGTGGTCCCGTTGATCGCGATCCCCCATTTTTTGGCGATGTGCAGAGCGGCAGTTCTGCACTGTGGAGAGCCAAGACCCCCCGCGCATGACAGCATTATCTGTCCACTCGGCAACATTTCCGATTACGTCATGCAAACCCCAAGGATTGGGCTTGAGTGCGCCCACTGGAGCAAGCTTAGCAT
>CAJWWL010000237.1 GCA_913048125.1 uncultured Opitutia bacterium
ATGAGCTCCCCTTGGCACCTGTAAACCAACATTCTGAAAATTTCTGATATGATGAATATTCAAACGATCCTAGATGCCTTTCCGCTGCCAGCTAAACATGGTAAGCTCAGTGACATTGACAAAGACGCCACTGAAAAGGCGATTGAGACAATTATCGCAAAACCTGCCGAAGCTGCAAAAGCCCTTGCGGACAAACTTAAAGACCCTTCCACCGAAGGAAGTGACATTCAGGCCCGTCATGCTATGCATGCCACTGCCATTCGTATCCCTGTAGTCGACCGTTCAGCCCGAAAGGTTTATGCAGAAGCACTGGCTGCCTCATTGGCTGATAAGCGTCCAGATCGTGTCAAAGGCTTCATTATACGCCAACTCCAAGTTTGTGGAGGTAAAGAGGTGGTATCCGCCATTGGCAAGTTCCTTACAACTGGGGGATTAGCGGACGATGCCGCCCAAGCTCTACTTGCAATTAAAGACGGTGCTGTTGATGAATTCCGTGCAGCACTCAAAAAGTCCAAAGGCGATAGTAAGCTTCGACAAAATAGCCTTCATGGCCTCGCACAACTATCCGACAAATCTTCTACCCCTGAATTCATAAAGGCTCTTTCTGACAAGGATGAGGATACCCGCCTACTGGGTCTCTGGGGACTTTCCCAAGTCGCAGATCCCAAGACCCTCGAACCATTCCTAGCGGCAGACAAGAAAGAAACTGGCTATGCCCGCAACCAATCCGCTCATCTGGGTTTTAAGTTTGCTGAGAAGCTCTCCAAAAAAGACGCTTCAAAGGTCTACAAACACATTATAGAAACCAGAAAGGCGACGACTGAGAAGCACTTGGTTGAACTCGCTAAAGCCGCACTCAATTAGAACAATACTCGATAGAGTCCCTAAAGAAATTAGCGACGCTTCTTCTTGGGCAAGCGGTTGTAGTTTTTGGATCCATGGAACTTGCGTCCTTGTGGACGTTTACCACGGCCTCCACCTGACTTGGCGGGACGACCTCTCTCGGTGCAAGCCTTGAATGCACTTTCAGAGTGAAAATCATGTTCCTTAAGCAAAGGGATAGGTTTTTTGGTTAACCGCTCAATATTTCGTAAGAATGCTCGATCTTCTCCAGTGCAGAAGGACCAAGAGCAACCCTCAGTTCCAGCACGAGCTGTACGTCCAATGCGGTGAACATAGTTTTCTGGCTCGATGGGCAGATCATAGTTGAAGACATCAGTCACACCTTGAACATCGATGCCGCGGGCGGCTATGTCTGTAGCAACTAAAACGTGGACACGACCACTACGGAAACCATCAAGAGCCTGTGTGCGCTGAGCCTGAGTACGATTCCCGTGAATAGCTGCAGCCTTGATACCTGCCTTGTTCAACTTTTGGCAAACTCGGTTGGCCACGTGTTTCATCTGCGTAAAGACAATGACACGGTTCATGTCCTGACCCTTTATCATGGATGAGAGCAGAGTGTCTTTGTCCTTCTTATCGACATAAAGCAGACGCTGGGTAATTTTATCAACTGTCGGTTTCTCGGGACTTATAGTAACCCGAACAGGATCTTTAACTAACGTCTCTGCCAGAGAGAGTATCTTAGGTTGCAGAGTGGCTGAAAAGAAACCTGTCCGACGTTGTTCAGGCACATGCTCTAAGACTCGCCGGATGTCAGGCAGAAAACCCATATCAAGCATGCGGTCCACTTCGTCGAGAATGAATACACGGATATCGTCAAGATGAACGAACCCTTGTCCCATAAGGTCGAGCAGACGCCCTGGGGTTGCGACAAGTACATCTACACCACGAATCATAGCACGCTCCTGAGGAGACTGCTTAACCCCTCCAAAGATGACTGTGTGAGTTACTGGGAGATACTTGCCATAAGTCTCAAGACTTTCACCAATCTGAGCAGCCAATTCTCTTGTGGGTGTAAGAATTAAGGCGCGCGGGCGACGACTTTCCGCCCGGTGCGTTTCGTTTGATAAATCCTGCAAAATCGGCAAAGTGAAGGCGGCAGTCTTACCAGTACCTGTCTGCGCACTACCTAGCAGGTCACGACCTTCCAACTGTGGTGGAATCGCCTGTTCCTGAACAGGTGTTGGCACTTCATAGGATTCAGCCTTTAAGGCATGCTGAATTTCTGGGATGAGAGCATCAAACGCTCCATTCATCGGCAGAGCCTCGAGGGGTTCAGCGCGGCGATACTCACGTTCAGCCTCAGTCGGTGGTTGAGGGCGACGGGAATGTTGCGGACGATGCCTACCATTACCCTTTCGGCGGTAAGACTTAAAACCCGAGCGGCGGCGGCGGTTACCACCTGAAGCCTCGCGGGAGGATTTTGATTCTGTAAAACTCATTGAAATTGCAGTGCGATAGTTAGATGTAAAAGGATGCATCCACACCCAAAAGGGCTATAAATCATTAAGAGGGGTGCGGACTGTTGATGCCCAAAAAGGTATTGTGCTCTAGCTTCATGCCAGAGAACTTATTCTCATTGTCAGGCTGCGATCCTAGGAAATCAGCCGACTGTGTCAAACTAATGCTGACCTGATAAAATTGGACAATTGGCTATCGACTGCGCTCGTCGGCAAGCATCTTGTAGAGAGCAGCCTCAAGACGGGAGGCAACTTCTGGCTCTGCAGAGTATAAGTCCTTCGTTTCAGAAAGGTCATCCTTGAGATTGTAAAGTTGCCATGGAGGAGTGAAACGACGGCCCTTGGGCTGTTGGCGACCGCCAGAACCATTACCGAGCACCAACTTCCAATCTCCTTCGCGTACCGCAAACATACCTGCTGCGGAATGATTCACCACTGGCGCGCGCTTAAATCGCTGGGGTTTGCCTTGAAAAAGTGAGAGCCAGCTGAAGCTATCAGGAGCCGCCTCTGCTGCCGAGGGCAACTTGGTGCGAGCTACTGCGGCTGCTGTGGCAAATAGATCTACGTGGCAGATAGGGACATCACATTTAGACTTTGTCTTTATGACCTTGGGCCAGCGCGCGAAGAAAGGCACTCGATGGCCACCTTCCCAGATATCAGCTTTGGTCCCCCGGAGAGAACCGTTGGCAGTGTGGTTACCTTCGAAATAGGCTTGAACAGTAGCATCTTTAACATGATCTGGGATCGACCCATCAGTTTCACGATACATGAAAGAGCCATTGTCACTGGTGTAAATGATGAGAGTATTCTCACTGATGCCCGCTTCGTCGACTGCATCAAGTACTCGCCCAACAGTCCAATCTACCTGAACGATAAAATCACCGTAAGGGCCAAGGTCGGTCTTTCCCTCGAAACGCGGGTGTGGCAATACTGGTTTATGAGGAGCCGTCAGGGGAAAATACAAGAAGAATGGCTTTTTGTTTTTGGCACTTAATTTGATATGCTCAGCAGTCTTTTCCGCGAGAACATCAAGACAGTTCAGTATCGAGAAGTTGGAACCAAGTTCACCTTTGCGAAGATAGGCAGGAAACTTTTGCGCGGGTTGTTCCCTGTCAGGCAGACCAGTTATCTTGTGCCCTTCAATGTAAACATAGGGCGGAAAGTCCAGCGAAGCAGGAATTACAAGAGAACGCTCGAAGCCAACGTCTACAGGCGAATACGTCAGCGGTTTTGTCCAGTCCCACTCTCCGTTGCTGTGTTTCTGGAAACCGAGTCCAAGATGCCACTTTCCGATGACGGCTGTGTGGTAACCGTTAGCCTTGAGGTGGCTGGCTACAGTTGGGCGATCCGTTTCAATTAGAGGGGTTCCATATCCATTCAGTACGCCGGATTTGAGGCGACTGCGCCAACTATATCTTCCGGTTAGTGTTGCGTATCGGGTTGGCGTACAGACAGCAGATGGTGAATGGGCATCAGTAAAACTCATGCCTTCTGCAGCAAGGCGATTCAGATTAGGGGTTGGAATCTTAGAATCGGAATTGAGCGATTGGACATCACCATAGCCCATATCATCTGCAAGTATGAATATGATATTGGGGCGGTCGAAAGCGCGCAGGCTCGAAGCAACCGCGTAGAGTGCAAAAAAAAGAATAAGGTGTTTCATGTCTAATCTAAGAAGGAATAGGATAAAATGCTTTGGGAAATTGTTAGAAATTAGAATTTGTGACTAAGCAAGTGAGACAGAAGTGCGGGTTTCCGCAAAGCGTTCCTGGGGGACGCCTAGGTTCTGTAATAAGGCGAGGTGCAACTTGGAGACTGAAGTATGTTCTCGTCCTCCGACTTGTCGTCCTTGACGAATCTGTCCTCCACCACCTCCAGCCAAGATCAGAGGGAGGTTACGGTCGGCATGCTTATCCCCGTCGGCAAGATTGGACCCGTAAACAATCATAGAGTTATCCAGCAAAGTACCATCAGTTTCTTGAATGCTTGAAAGGCGTTTCAATAGGTAGGCTACCTGCTCGGTATGCCAAGTCGTTACGCGGTTATACATTTCAAGCTTTTCATTACGAGAGGACCATCGAGTCTTGCCATCATCATCCTCAGTTCTCCCACTGAAATCCCGCCAGTGGGAAAGAGCGTGCCAAGTGCCCTTAACCCCATCGATGAAGTTGAAGTAACGGTTGCTCTGTCCATGATCGAGCATGAAGGTAGCCACCCTTGTCGCATCAGCCCAGAAGGCTAGTACCAGTATATCCATCATCGTGCGCAGGTATTCGCCGTGGTCTTGAGGAATGCCAGAATCGGGACGAATCAAAGCGGCCTCAAGACCTGGAGTGCGCACAGCACGCAATTTCTGCTCCTGGGCAAATTCTATGCGACGCTCCACAGCACGAACAGATTCAAGGTACTCATCAAGCTTGTGTTGATCATAATGACTGACACGCCGCTTGAGACGCCGAGCATCCTCCAATACCAGATCAAGAACACTTGAGTTTGCAAAACCGCTTTTGCCCGCGCGAAACATTCGATCGAAAACAGCACGTGGTTCGATATCACGAGGCACGGGTGTACTGGCATCGGCCCAGGAAATGGAGTTGCGAGATAGACTGGTGGAGAAACTACCTTCACCGCGGGTGGCGAGTTCGAGAGATGGCAATAGGGTCTTTCCTTGGAAATGTCGGGCAGCAAGTTGATCGACAGAGATACCGCCAGCATGGACCTTTTCTCCGTTAAATGCTCCACCAGTTAGCCAGGTAGCTGTGCCGGCACCATGTCCATTGCCTCGAGGTGTCCAGAAGTTACGGAAGAGAACCAGTTGGTCCATGAATGGATCTAGAGGCGCCATCCATTTATTGAGTTTCAGCAATTGGCCATCCTGCCCCACTCGATCCGCGCCCCAAGCGCCATCCGCTACTCCGTTGGGAAAGTAAAGGTAGGCCAACCTTGGTGAGGAACGCACCTTTCCAGTAGCACGAAGACTGGGACCACCCATAACCTCCAGAATAGGAAGAGAAAGTGCAGCGCCGACCCCACGTAACATAGTCCGCCTCGGAATGTGCCAGTGTTTTGCCATATTAGTCTTTGGGTAACTGTTTCATTTGAAATGAATCACTTGTAACAATGGATTGAATAATTTCCTGC
>CAJWWL010000238.1 GCA_913048125.1 uncultured Opitutia bacterium
GCGCCGTGGCTGAAGGCAAACAGTTCCTCCGTATCATAGTGGAGAAGCAATAAGCCTCGAATTGACAAACATGTCAGGGGGAGGATTAATCCACCTCTATGAGATTTCTTTTAGTTTTCTTTTTCTCCCTCCCCATTTGCCTCTTTGCAGCCAAAGGTGATCAACTCCCTGAAGGCTACAAACTGGTCTACAAGCAGGATTTTGAAGATGCCAATTCTTTGAAGGATTTTATTGCTACTGATATCCGAGCCTGGAAATGGGGTAAGGATGATGACCGTGGCTACATTGAGCAATTTGGCCGCAGTAAATACAAATACAAGGTACGCTCCCCCTACAATATTGCTCTCGTGGGGAATATCGAGGTCCAAGACTTCGTACTCTTCGCGGACCTTCAGCAGACTGGTAAAGAGTACGGTCACCGTGACATGTGCATCTTCTACAACTTCCAGAACCGGTCACGTTTTTATTACACACACATTGCCAGCGTTACCGACAATCACGCACACAATTGTTTCATCGTTAATGAGAAACCTCGTACAAAGATTTCCCACGAGACTAGCAAGGGACACAAGTGGTCATCTAAACCATGGCACAACGTTAAGGTAGTTCGCCAGCAAGAGTCAGGCAAAATTGAAATCTATGTGAACGATATGTCCAAACCTATCATGCGCGCTACAGACAAGACTTTCGGCATGGGGCGTATCGGTTTTGGAAGTTTCGACGATACTGGCAGGGTTTCAAAGGTTCGTCTCTACTCTCCAGAGGCAAAGGTGTCGACCGCGGGTGATCCTTTCGGAGACGGTCGTCAGTAAATTATATCTTAGGTATTCTAGACCAGGCGAGGAGAACCGGGGTCGGTTCTGTGCGACGTTACGTGTGCAAGTTTTTTTAGGGTAGATCGCACCCATCCATTGTCGGGATGGGCCTCGCCGTGGTCTAGAATTTCCGTGTACTCATTGGTTCCGGATACGTGTGCAAAGTTTGGGATTAAAGTCCTGCTAGTTTATCTTCTCCTATCTCTGTTCGAAGTGCATCTATATCGGTCTCCACAGCCTTCTGTAGGGCTTGGTAGTAATGTTCGGAGTAGAAGAAGCATCTGGCTACGTCAGCGTCTATAAGCTCGATATCATCCTTTTTAATGGATGGCATTGAAAGGAGTCTTCCGCGGTTGAAGCTTTTAAGGCTAAGGATCTCTTCTGGGTTGTTCAGTTCGATGGTCTGCTTCATTACGATGGCTCGCTTGAGACGTTCGAGGTCATCTCGGTTTCTCAGTAGCACGGTGTGACGCAGCGCGCCGTCTTTGTCAGGTTGGTTGAGTTCCCAGAGTTGTTTGCGCCAAGACTTCTTATCTTCACAATCAACAATTTGTACCTGTGGGACGGGCTCCTTAAGAATATCTTCAAGGCCATCACTGAAGCGCCTCAGCGTGTAGGTCAGTGCAAGTGCCTTGTGATCCCCTTCTTTCGAGTTCAGTGATAGTTTATGAGTCTTTACAAACTTTTCTAGGAACTGAACTTCAAAACCAGCCCCAATATTCTCGTCAGGTTCGAAGAAAATGAGATTATCTGCCTGTAGGTGACGATCCATGCTTCGGCGCTTGATCACTTCGTAGATCTGTCTGTGCACGAGAATGCTCTCACCAGGTATGGAGCCTTGGGCAAAGCTATTGTAAGGATATTTGGAAAGTAAATCACGGTTCAATCCGACTAGTTCGTCGACGATCCGCTGTACTTTGCGAAGTTGCCGGTTTTCACGTAGATAGCCCAAGTCGAATGTGTCCTCTGCGCGGATGCGATAGCCATCTCGATGGAGTTGGTTACCGAAGCTGTCGAAGTCGTCTTTGTCTTGAGGAATGTGTTTGGCTAAAGCTGTATTCTGATCCTCAGGAAGCACAAATGGTGTGATAACTATGATGACTTCTCTTTTCAGAGAAGTATTTTGCTGCCTCTTGAAGAGGTTGCTGACTACCGGTAGCTCGCCAAGAAGAGGAACCTTTTGGGCATTTCTTTGTGAGTCCTGTGCAATCAGTCCTCCGATGATGAAGGGAGTGCTGTTTGCGATTCGGGTGTATGTCTTGACTTCACGTACTGATAGAGTCGGAGAACTTGCGATGACATTCCCGTTGTTGTCTTTGATTTCTAAGTCAGAGTTAGGCACCTTGGCAGTTACTGATGCATTGATTTGCAGGCTTACCTCAGAACCTGTGCTGTTGATCCGAGGGCGCACAGCAAGCTGGATACCAGCGGTTATATTGGAAAAGTCTACGGAAGCAAAGTTTCCATTACTTAGGAAACGGGATTTTGCGATCGGGATTTGTTCGGAGACGTTGATGTTGGCCATTCGGTTGTCTAGTGTGAGTACGCTGGGGCGCGAGAGGACCTGTGCTGAACCACTCTGGACTAAGGCTCGAAGCCGGGTGTTGAACTCGTGAAATATATTGGTGGTGGTCAAATCGAGTTGAGCGGCAGTATCGACTGCTGGATAGGCGATGTTTCCGATAAGAAGCGGTGTGGATCCACCGGTTACAGTCTTCTCGCTAAAGAAGTTTCCGGCTCCAGGTTGGTTTAGCTCCCACTGCACTCCGAGTTCGCGAAGTGCTGTAGACGAGAGCTCCAGCACCATTGCCTCAATGATAATTTGTCTCGCTGGCAGGTCTACCTGCTCTTCGATGATTTGTACGATCCGACTGTACTGGGCAGGCTGGTTAGCATCATAAAAGATGATAAGTTCATTGATTGGATCGGTCTCTGTTTGGGGAAAGGTGGTGTCCTGTTTGGGTAGTGTATCGTGGTGTTTGGTGGAAGGGAGGGCGTGGACCACAGGGAGCGATTTAAGGTCGGCTGGTTTACCAGCAGAACCCACCCTGACTCCATAGAGTGAGAGGATGGACATACATCGGGTGGGGTCGATGTAGCTAAGGCGGATGCGCTTAGAAGTGAGAATCGGCTCTGCTTCAGCCTGAGCTGGGTCCTCTTGTCCGTAGGCGTTAGCGGGGAAGAGGAGAGCGAAGCACGCCGCAATTAGTAAAATATTGCGAGTGGCGTGGCGAATGGTGGCGTTTGTATGTCTCATTTTCTTGTTCCTGGGGCGGTCTCGTTTAGATAAAGTTGAAGAATGTCTGCACGGCCTTTTGTACCTTGGACTTGGATTCAGACTTCTTTGGAGGGGACTTTCTTTTACGGGTGACTGCTTTCCTCTTAGTTGAGATTTTGCTAGAACCCATAGCTATGTCTTCGTTGAGCATGGACAGCAGGTCTCCTCGGCGAGCTAAGATCTCCTTCATCTGGTCTTTTGCGATTTCGTAGATGATCGCTGGAGTAGCGGCCTGCATCGTAGAAGGGCGTTGAGTTCCAAGCATGACTGTCTCTTCCCCGAAATGTGAACCAGCCTTTATGGACTCTACCTTTGCTGGGTCTTCACTGCCTTGGACGTGGATGGAGCTATTGAGAAGGCCCTCTAGAAGCAGGAACATGGTATCACCTTTATCCCCCTGCCGGTAGAGGGTGTCGCCTTGGCGCAGTTCACGTCGCTGCATTCCAGAGAATACGCCCATGAGTTCATCGATACTGAGATTTCGGAATAGTTCCGTGCGCGAAAGCAGTTGGTAGATGTCTTTGTCAGTTTCTGTATCCAAATTTCTCTTAGACTGCTTTGAAATGTAGATTTCCTCTTTGGGTTGGGCTGGTGCTATGCCTGATCGCTGCAAGTGTTCGAGGATGCTGCGATTCACCAAGTCCTTGGACTCATTTGGGGAAATATGAACGGGTAGGATGAAGAATCTAACTTCGTAGAGTTGGCCTTCCAGGGTGGCCTCCTTTAGACGGACTTCCGGTTCTGGGTTCTCAAGAATACCATTCTCACCGGCTACGGCCATAACTCCTGCTTGGAGTACGCGGCTCGCACGATCAGCATTTACTTCGAAATCGATTAGGAAAGGCAAATCTATGCGAAAGTGGGGTTTGGGCTCCATGTAGTTTGTTAATATGGAGGTGCCGATCACATTGTTGGGCACCACAATCATGTTGTTGTGAGTGGTCTTTAACCGAGTGGTCCGCCAATTGATTTCAATCACCTTGGCCACGATATGGGTTTCTCGGCGGTTTCGGTGTACCTGTACCCAGTCACCGATCTTGAAAGGCCGTTCCACATGGATTGCCAATCCAATGAACATGTCTAAAATGACATTTCTTAAAGCCAGTCCAATAATTATAGAGGCAACGCCCGAGGTCGCTAGGATTCCTGTGATGGAGCGTTCGAAAACTGTAGCTAAGATGCCGGCCCCTGCCAGTACGAATAAGGCTAGCGCAGTTACGTCCTTGGGTAGACGTGGTACCTTGCGCCCAGACAGCGTTCCTACAAAACCGTCCCAGAAAAATACTTCTATCAAGCGATTTAAGAGCAGTGCAGCTGAAAGCCAAACACCTATTTGAACCCCGTAGATGAATGTGTTTTGGGCAACAACCGAAAGATTTGTGCCAAGTTCGCGTACCAACAGGTCGCTACTGAAAAGAGCCGACAGAAACGCCAGAAATACTAGGAAAGGGAACCAGAGGCGTGCCAGTTTGTTCATCGCAATTGCTCCGGTCAGGATCCTGAACCTCCGTTTTTTGCGCCACCCTGAGGCGGGACCATAGCTGGTAGATTAAAGGTGGAGTCCTTGTAGTTCTTCATGAACCGCGCCATCATCGCAAAGCGTGGCACGGGTATTTGCTCCTCGTCGTGATCGATGATATCAAGGGTAGACTGGATGCTGTGGTTGACGAATTGGTTGAAATTAAATGCTTCGCCAAGTTCCCCGCATACCGAACGTATCTGCTCATAGGTCTCCGCTGGAACGCGGATGGTTACTGTCTTGGTGTCAGACATGAAGCAGGGATTTGATCTTTTTTAATGCGAGTTGAATTCGTTTTGGCAGGTCAGTAATTGCAATGCAAGAAAAAAATTACATCATACAAAGTAAAATACAAAGTCATAAATAAATTGCAATGTGTTCATGTGGTTTTTGTGAACTTTTCTCTTTAGCAAAAATATCAAGACTCTGATTGGCGCAAAAGTCCCATACCATCTCTGCCCTATCTCTGTAGAGATCAAAATGGTCCTTTTCTTTATGTAAAAATGAGTTCAACTGTAATTCTAGTGATTGAAACAAGTCTACCGCTGGTGTATACGGAACATTGGAGTTCCGATGTTGATTCAATGTCTTCTTTAATTGATGAAACAGATATTGTTGATATAGTTACTCCAACACTGTCGCACTTTGAATGTGCGAAGGAAGCAATTTTAAATCATAAGCATGTGTTTATCGAAAAACCTGTTACAAACACCGTTGCAGAAGCAGATGAGCTCTTAGTTTTGGCTGAGCGGTCTGATGTAAAGGTACAGGTAGGTCATGTCGAAAGGTTTAATCCTGCTTTTCTAGCTGCTAAACCATACATTAAAAGCCCCCTATTTATCGAAACCCATTGGTTGTCTCCACCTAATCCTA
>CAJWWL010000239.1 GCA_913048125.1 uncultured Opitutia bacterium
CTCGGCCACGCTGACGCCGTCATGATTTGGGCCACGCCAGTTGCCCCAGTTTGCAAAAGCTTTGGTGGCTGCCATCAGTATGATGCAGAGTATTAATTTAACGCAAAATTTCATTCAGCTATTTTCTATGGTTTTGCCAATTGCCATCCTCGACCTTTAATGGGTCAGGTCTTGTCCATGTTGTCAATATGCCGCTATTTTTTCCGCAACCGGGCCTCGTTCAAACTTTGCTCGTCGAGCAGGAATGCCAGCTTGGCCCGGGTGGGGAGAACCAGGGCGCAGATCATGAAAAGTGATAGAATTGGTGCGGTCAGGGTTGCATGTAATTTCATGAGCCAAACCTTCTCGTATGAATTTCGTTTGTAGTGGGTAGCGTGTCCATGAGCGTCAACTTCAGGTTTTGCTTGGGTGTCTTGTCCCTGCTTCTCCACTTTTCCTGAGTGCCCACTGTTTGATGCCATTTCATCCGCATGTTCATAGAAGTACTCAGTGAGAGTATTGCAGATACCGGCAAAAAAGATCATTGCACCCGCAAATAGGAGAGTCCTGACCGTTGTGTCACAAATCCTGATGTATGACTTTATCGTCTCCTCTTCTTGAGGAACACCAATCCCGAAGGCCGTTAGCCACGGTTTGAACGCAGCTGTGCGATAGGCAAAGAACAATACGCCCAAGGTTACCGAGAAAATTCCAAACAGTTCTCCAGGATGCAGCAAATGTGATTCTTTTCCACCCGTCACATAATAGAACAAACGAAACCCCTGTGTCACAATCAGTATTCCAATCAAGCTGCTGAGGACATACTTTGACTTATTTATCGTATACTTCTTATTGCTCATAATAAATGTATTGTTCTGATGATGAACTCTTAATTCAAGGGTTTAATTTGGCCGTGCGAATCAGGATCGGGTGCGAACCGGCGTTGAACTGGCGCGATCTAGAGGAGGCTCTGTCTGAACATGTTTCCGGATGGTTGACGGGTTGGATTTGGGTGGGTTCACACTCTGGGTCGCAGATTCCCCGAGGGGGCTTACATTTTTTTGAACTAAGTCGGGTTTCGGACCATGTCCCACCTTTAATACGGGTTTTGTTTACGGAATGAAACGGTTTGCCGGACGTTACTCGCCCCGAAGTTTTGGAGAGCAGGTCGCGCATGCAAATGTTCCGCTAGTAGTGTTGCAGTCCGGGCAATTACCTGCGGACGATAAATGATCCAAGGCTTGCCTCCTAGTTTGCGGGGTTGAAAGGAATTTGTTTTCTCATCCTCTCAGCACTACAGGTTTACCAAAGACTGGGAAGCAGGATAGAACGGAGTGGGTTCAAGTTTTCTATGGTATTAGCATTAGCTCGGCTACGCTTGACCTTGGTAATACCTTCCAATTGCTTCTACGTTTAATGAAACTATTCAACCCCCTTCTCCTCGCCTTTTTGCTTCCAATATTTTCGTCTGCTGAATTCCCAGGGAAGCTGGGCAAGTGGCAGGGCTATGATTTGTATAATTTTCGAGAAGGCGACGCATCTTGTCGAGTTGTGGTGCCAAGGGAAGTTGCCGAGGGGAAACCATGGATTTGGCGGGCGAGGTTCTGGGGGCATGAACCCCAGACGGATAAAGCCCTCTTAGATCGGGGTTGGCATGTAGTTTACTGCGATGTGGGCAATCTATTCGGAAATTGCGAGGCCGTCTCGCGTTGGGATACATTTTACAAGTTCCTCGTTGAAAAGCATGACTTCTCTTCCAAAGTCGCACTTGAAGGCATGAGCCGGGGAGGACTTATCGTCTACAACTGGGCCGCTGCCAATCCGGAGAAGGTACTTTGCATTTATGCCGATGCACCTGTGTGTGCCATACGTAGTTGGCCTGGAGGAAAGGGCACTGGAAAAGGAAGTCCTCCCACGTGGCAACGGTGTTTGAAAGCCTTTGGTCTCACTGAAGAGACTTCTTTGGATTTCAAGGGTAACCCCATTGATAATTTGGCCCCTCTCGCTAAAGCTAACATTCCACTCCTTCACGTGGTTGGCCAAGCGGATACTGTAGTGCCTGTAGAGGAGAATACCGACATTATTGAGAAACGCTACAAGGCCCTAGGTGGACGTATTCAGGTCATTCGTAAGGAAGGAGTCGGTCACCATCCGCACAGTCTCAAGGATCCCGAACCTATAGTTAAATTTATACTCGAAGCCGCTTCCCGATGAAGAATCTAGCCTTTCTGTTTCTTTTAATTCCTTCTCTGATCTTTGGCGACAGTCCTCGGCCAAATATCCTCTTCATCATGGCTGACGATCTCGGTTGGATGGACCTTGGGTGTCAGGGTAACAAACTTATTGAAACCCCTCATCTCGACCGAATGGCAAGTGAGGGTATGCGATTCACCGATGCTTACGCTGCAGCACCAGTTTGCTCGCCTACTCGATGTGCAGTTCTTACTGGACAGGCACCAGCGCGTGTAGGCCTAACGACGCATCTGCCCGGACGCTTTTTCCCAAAAGACGATCGGCCTCAACCTGCTATCCTGAAGACGCATCTTGAAACTGAGCATGTTACCATTGCAGAACGCATGAAAGAGGCTGGCTACACTAATGCCTTTCTCGGCAAGTGGCACATAGCACCAAGTGTTTCAAGTGGCGGTCGGGTGGCGGAAGAGTTTTCGCCAATCGGGCAAGGGTTTGATGTTAATATCGGTGGTACCAGTTACGGTGGACCTCCAAGCTTCTTTTCGCCTTACAAGAATGCTGAACTTAAGGATGGCCCCGAGGGTGAGTATCTACCTGACCGCCTTACCGATGAAACTATTCAGTTCATCAAAAAAAACAAGAGTAAGCCTTGGATGGTGCATCTCTGGTATTACACGCCACATTGGCCAATGCAGGCTCCAGAAGCTCTCGTCAAAAAGTACAAAGACATTCGGGGACCTGGGCTTCGAGATCATCGCTATGCTGCGATGATTGAGGCTATGGATAGTGCAATTGGTCGGCTCCTAAAGGCTCTAGACTCCAGCGGTTTGGCAGAAAATACTCTAGTCATCTTTACCAGTGATAACGGAGGTTTTGCGGGTGTGGCAGATCCTCGTCCGCTTCGGCAATCCAAGGGACATCTTTATGAAGGTGGTATTCGCGTACCTATGATTGCACGATGGCCTGGTGTTGTTCCCGCTGGGGAGCTTTGCAACGTACCCGTAATAAGCATGGACTACTATCCAACCTTTCTCGCCATGGCAGGTCTTGAACCTTCAGTTAAGCCTATTGATGGGGAGAACCTACTTCCTCTTCTGAGGAATGACGGGAGACTTAAGCGCCGCCGCCTTTTCTTTCATTTTCCAAATTACGCTTGGCACATGGACAATCGCCTTGGTGGGGTTGTCCGTGAGGGTCAATGGAAGTTGCTGCGCAACTACGATGATGGTTCTTTGGAACTCTACAACCTTAGCAAAGACCTAAGTGAGAAAAGTAATTTAGTTCGTAAAGAACAGGCCCTTGCTAGGCGCCTCGATGGGGAGTTGACCAAGTGGTTGAAAGAGACCGGCGCACCCATGCCTCGTCCCCCACGCAAAAGTGGTCAGTAGCCTTGGATATCCTTACTAGGAACCGTCCACTCTGTATAGTGCCTTGTCACTTCTAATGAACAATGTGCCATTGACTGGTGCGAAGGATGCCATGTGCCGGCCATCGAGTTTGTTTTCTGCAAGCTTTTTGTAGGTGCGACCGGGTTTTAGGACTAGAGTCGTTCCATATTGGCTTGGGAAGTAGAGCTTGCCATCAGCATAGATAGGGGACGCAGAGTATTCGCCGCCAACTCGCTCTCTCCATATAGCTTCGCCTGTTCGGGCATCCAGACAGTTAGCAATGCCATTGTCGGTGACATAGTAAAGTTCATTTCCGACTAGGATGGGTGAAGGCATTTTGGGCGCGCCCTTGGTGAATTTCCACTTCAGTTCTGGTTTTTCTAAACCTTCATATTTCATCGCAAGAATGTTGGCTTTCATGAAACAGGTAGAGAAGAATAGCATTCCATTCCCAGCGACAGGTCTAGATACATTCGAGAAACCAAGTATGCCGTAGTGGATTTTCCATAGCTCCTTACCATTTGATGGATCGTATCCGTATAGCCAATCTGCACCGGTAGAAACCACTGTGGTTTTTCCATTCATCTCAAGGAGCAGGGGAGTTCCGTAGGCTTTTTTAAGTTGTGGATTGTTATTGAGACGTCCACTGCGGGTAGTCTGCCATGCGGTTTCGCCTGTGTGTTTGTCCAAGGCTAGAACATACTGTTTGTCACTACCATCCATATGAAGAATTAGGTGGTTTTCGTGTAGTACGGGGCTACTTCCTGGGCCGTTTTCATGCATCACCTTATGCTTCTGGTTTCGCCAAGTAACACGAGCTGATGCAGTATCTAAACAGGCAGTTCCAAAAGCCCCGAAGTGGCAGTACAATCTTCCAGAATCAAGGACAGGGGTTGGAGATGCGTATGAGTTGAGTTTGTGGACCCACTGAGGTTTCTCTACTTCTAGAAGGGGAATGTTATGGAGAATTTTGCCAGAGTTTCTGTCCACGCAGATTGCATGGAGACTGACGTGGGAGAGGAGATTGAGAGGTTGGCTTCCTGTATTGGATTTTAGACGGTCACGAATCTTCGAGGGGTCTTCAGGTGTCTCAAAAGCAGAAGTCAGCCATATTTGGTTCCCTTGAATGACGGGTGTGGAATGGCCTTTGCCTGGTATCGATGTCTTCCAAGTTACATTCTTAGACTCATTCCAAGTAGTGGGTAGATTCTCGGCATCAGAATGACCTAGGCCATTTGGGCCACGCCACTCAGGCCATTCAACATTTGCACTTGATAGATTCATCAAGACAAGCAGGAGGGGGAGATACTTTAATTTGTAGATCATTGAAGGGATACTGGTGCAGGTTGTTGGAGTGGCTTCAATGTAAAATATCCTCAAAACGAAGGCTTGGCCGAAACTTGATTTGAACTTGCTCCTGTTCAGTCAACTTCTCAGCTTCGGCATCATGAAATTTTTTGCTTCTCTATCTGTACTCCTTTTCTTCCTATCGCCTCTCTCCGCAAAAAAGCCCAATGTTGTCATTATCCTGACGGACGATCAAGGTTGGGGGGATCTAAGTCTTAGCGGAAACAAGAACCTTTCCACTCCACACATCGACTCCTTAGCTCGGGACGGCGCGAGCTTTGAAAAGTTCTATGTCTGCCCCGTATGCTCTCCTACACGTGCTGAATTTCTAACGGGTCGATACCATCAGCGCAGCGGTGTTTACAGTACTTCTGCTGGTGGAGAACGCCTCGATCTTGACGAGTCAACTATAGCCGAAACTTATAGGAGTGGTGGATATTCGACTGGTGCCTTTGGTAAGTGGCACAATGGAATGCAATATCCCTATCATCCGAATGCTCGGGGATTTGATGAGTTCTATGGTTTCTGCTCAGGACA
Organism: uncultured Opitutia bacterium; assembly: GCA_913048125.1. Lineage (GTDB taxonomy): Bacteria > Verrucomicrobiota > Verrucomicrobiia > Opitutales > JABJCN01 > JABJCN01. The sequence continues at coordinate 5,445 of CAJWWL010000239.1, forward strand.
CTGGGGTAATTACTTCGATCCCTTAC
>CAJWWL010000240.1 GCA_913048125.1 uncultured Opitutia bacterium
AAAAATTTCCAGCGATGGTTTGTCAAACTTTTGAGAGGCCAATTCTTTCACCTCTTCAAAGGTTTTGGCCCAATCCAAGAACGAAACCGAGCAAACGACGAAGACCGCGAGGCAACGTACTAATGGGGAGGCACTGGCAAACGTCACATGGATGGAACTTCAACCTCGCACAATCTGGCAAGGTCGAACGACCTACTCACTGATCGACTTAGGGCTGGGTTCTTCAAATTGATCCCAATACTGAGGACTCCAATCAGATAATCCTCCTTTCACGCTTTGGCTAATTATTCCCAGAAGCCGTGTGCAAATCGAACCATTTGTATAAATCGTTAGGCTGGTAAGCCGCTGACCAAGAACTTTCTTCAAGCCACTCGGCAATCTGCTCTGGACTCCTTCCCGAAACTGAAAATTGGATACAAAGGAGGAGAGCAAGGGATAGGCAACGCAACACACCTTCAAGTTATCCCCCATTCTAAATCCTTCAAGAGTTGTCTTCCCTTTTTGAAAAATAGTTTCCCTTTTGCGAGACGAATGAGTAAAGGAAGGCAGAATAATACCAATGATGAAAGTAAAGGTGAGTTTTGACACGTGGTTACAGCTACTTGGCATGTTAGGGGTAATGGGCGGCTTGGTCGCGTTGGTCATCGAGCTGAACCAATCACAGAAATTATCTCAAGCTAATGCTTACCAAGTAAGGATCTCAGAAATTCAAGAAGCTCAAAGGGAGCTTGCGTTATCAGAGGATTTGGCCGCCATTCTTCACAGGTTTGATTCTGAAGGCGTTGACTCTCTCACGGCTGACGAGAAGAGTAGAGTAGTCGCATGGAATTTGGCCACACAGTGGCGGATGCAAGGACAGTTTTATCAGTATGAGCAAGGTTTTCTTGAAGAAGCTGCCATGCAGAGAACTCTCGACGACCTAGCAAATGGTATTTATGCTAGGTGGGAGCAACTTGGTTTGACGGATAGGATTCACCCAGCTGCTTGGAAAAATACGATTATCGCGAGATTAAATCAAGAATGAAGAATACAAGGTTCGCTTGGTCGAGTTACCCAATGTGAGCCAGATCGAGAATTTATCAACTAATGAGGCTAGTCTCCTTCATCCTAATCCTTCTCAGCCTCGCACATGTAGTTTTCTCCCACTCAGGCCGCACCGATTCAAGTGGGGGACATTGGGATCGGAAGGCTGGAACGTATCACTACCATAATCAGGCTATTGCACCAAGATCTTCTACTTCTCGCTATTCTAAAACGTATCCAGAAAGCTTTTACCAGGAGCAATATGCCAAGAAGCTAGGAGGCAGGACAGAAGCGACTATGCCTGACGGTACTCGCTGCGACATCCTAACAGACACCCACGCGATTGAAGTGGACTTTGCGGACAAATGGGCAGAGGCCATTGGACAGAGTCTTAACTACGCTATGCAGACAGGCAAGAAGGCTGGTATTGTTCTGGTCCTTAGAGACAGAGGTGATGAGAAGCACTTGGATAGACTCAGGAAGATGGCGAGACACTACTCAATGGACATTGAAACTTTTCCGCACAGAGCGTTTTAAAAAAGCTTCCCAATGAGTGAATGTAGTTGATGTTCTAATAAGTTTTATTTTGTTATAATTCACTCTCTACTATATGGTTACAAAAAAATAACCAACGATAAACGAGCCGCCAAAGACGTAGATAAACCCTAGTTTTTGCCCAATTTTTGAGATGACGGTTACGGAAACATCCTTTACTCCCCCGTTACGTACTTGAAAGCCCAAGAGGTGGAACTCCAGGCTGCGTTGATTACCAAGTTACTTATGAACCGAAAACAATTCATCCTTTCTTCGATGAGCACTAGTATAGTCACCTTATTACCAGACCGCGCTTCTTCAGCAGAATCTGGCCAAAAGGCGGAACCATCCGGCAGGCAATCCATCCCCCGTAAAGCCATCATCCCTGCTGCCCTCATCTCGATAGATAAGGATGGTAAGATCGACTATCACGATTTCAAACGACACATCAGCTCCTTGGCAGATGTAGCGGGCGTATCCGCGATTATGGTAAACGGAGGTTCGGGGCTGGACAAAACATTGACACGGGAGGAACGCCAAAAACTGCTTGGCGTGGCATTGGAAGCGGTAGATAACAAGGTGCCTATTCTGGCGGCGGTCAGAGAATCTTCAACGATTCCCAAGCTAGCACCATTGGCTAAAGATGCTCAGAGGGAAGGCGCCCAGGCCATGACGATTATGCCTCCTGCCGATGAGCAAGGCTTTTCGTGGGACTCTGCTCAGAGTCGATTCGAAGAGGCCTGTGCCGCGAGCAATTTACCGGTGGTCATTTATCAAACCCGCTATGAAACGGAAGGACTGGTTCGCTTGGCAGAAACGTTTCCAGTAGTTGGTGTAAAAGAAGGCAGCAAAGACCCCTCGACGTTTGAGAGCAATCTTCGGGCATTGCGGGACCTGAAACTGAATATTGCAGTCTGGTCCACCCATAGTAAGTGGCTACTTGCTGATTTGGCTATCGGTGCTGACGGAATTTTATCCGGCATGGGAAGTATTACTGCTGATCTTCACGTGGCCCTTGCTGAAGCCGTCCACCATTCAGACTTAAAGGCGGCGAGAAAAATCAATGATCAGATCTTTCCCTTAACTCGGGTGTTCTATCGTTCGGGGCAGAATCCTCACGTTCGCATGATGTATGCTCTGAGAAAGCTTGGCCTTCAAAAGCATGGTTTTGTGCGGCCGCCCTACCAACCCCTTGATGCGAGTGAACGTTCCAAGATAGACCAAGCCTTGGCACGAAGTGGATTCTTATGAGACCGGAATAAAATATTACGCTCATTCTTGATTAAGCAGAAGAATCCGAAGACGCTGATAATTACATCCTCGCCGTCCTTGAAATCGCTAAATATCTAGAAGCTGCCAAAGACACCGCCGCGAGGCACCGAACTGCTGGGGAGGCCTTAGCGAACGTAACGAAAACGATACTTCAACCTCGCGCAATCTGGCAAGGGCGAACGGTTTTAGGGGCCTTTTGGGAGATACCCTATCCTCAGCCTGCACCTGGCAAAGGCTAAAACCGCTACACCCACTCCAAGAAGGGCGTCTTTGGAGCTTTTATCTGAGCACTATTTAAGCATTGGCCCAAGCCCAACTGCTAGCCACACTCAGTAGCTATCGTTTATAGGGCTAGCCCACCGTTCGACTTTCGAAATTAGAAATAGCCACACGAACGACAGTGTGCATAATGACGATCCATCCTGATCCATGTTGCCCTAAGCGTGGCTATATCAATTATACGATGAATAAACGATACCTTCTGCTCATTTTACTTATTGCTGCGTCCGCAACATTATCTGCACAAAACCGACGGGTCAACAGAGGTGCAGGAATCCCAATCGAAGTGTTGAGTGCCTATGAGGCTCTTGAATTCATGGGAATGCCATATCGCTTCCTCTTGCCGGAAAACTATGATTCTAAAAAGAAATACCCGCTTATCCTGAGCCTTCACGGAGGTGCTGGAGTTGGGGACGATAACGAGTCACAAATGAGAAATTGGACGGAAGTTTTTGTCGATAAAGTATGGCGAAAGAAATACCCCTGTGTGGTGGTTGCTCCCCAGTCTAGGAGCTCGTGGTCCCTTTTCAATGAACGTATTCCCGAATTGGCTCCGGAGAAAATCAACGGCTTTTCACCAGGTTGGAGGAGCCGTTTTGAAAGCGGGCGTTATTCGTCGGATACTGTTTCAACAGGAAGCCTGACCATGGCCTTCTTACTGGTAGACAAAATTGCGCGTGATTACAATATCGATACTAAACGCATTTATGTTATGGGTCACTCCATGGGGGGTGCCGGAACTTGGAATGCTATCTGGGCTGAACCCGATAAGTTTGCCGCAGCAATTCCAAGTGCAGGAGGACTAATGCCATTTAAGGATAAAAGCAGTTTGAAAAAAACCCCCATCTGGGCATTTCACGGGGATATTGACAACGTAGTGCCATTCGATTTCTCCAGCTCCATATTCGACGCTATGATGGAGGCGAAAGGCAACATGAAGTTCACTGTCCTGAAAGACGTTAAACACAACGCCAGTAACTACGCTTTTTATTACGAAGGCGATGACCAGAAAAAAGGATATATCACCCACCAGAGCAGTGACCTTTGTGACCCGACACCTGGTGTTTGGGATTGGCTGTTTAAGCAAAGGCTCGAATAATTACCGCTTCGACTACAGGTGCTAGACAAAAGAAAATTAGAAAACGGGACAGCATCTTCTATTCACTAATCAACTTTGGGCCGGCTAATCCGTAATCTCATACACCTCAACCAACACCTCGCCCACTCCTTCGTCGGCCGAGCTAACCTGTACTGTATAAACCCCTACATCGAGAATTAAGAGAGCCGCGGCACTACTCGTATCGTCAGTCATAAACGGACGTCCTTGGAATGTCTCGGTTGGCTCTAACGGGAAAGCTCCAGAAGAACTCGTCGCAGATACAATCAAAGGTAACTCCGAAATTGGATTATCATTTTTCCAATCGTCGATCGTCGCTACCAAATCTGGGGGGCTTCCATCCAAACTAACCTTAAAGATACTCATTTCAGGGTTTTGCATCGGCGAGGGAACCCCCAAGTCCGCAAGTTTGGGACCCACAGCGCGTATTAGGAGCTTTTTGGACGTTCCTAAAACTACGAATCCAGGAGTTACAATCTCACCCGATCCCAGAGTAACACGAGAGGAAACATTAACAATCGTACGTGCAGCTGCCGCTGCGGCCTCAATTTCCGATTTCGTATGAAGGTCGTAATTGTTTGGATCGATCTGAACGTCTTGTCTTCCGAGGGTTCTGGCCGATTCAAAAATCGACGAATCTATAGAAATACTCGCAAGGTATTGATCAGTGACTGCCGCGTCTGATCCGTTCGAGGGATCACCCCCTGCCAAAGTCTCTAGGTCATCGGTGTATCCATCGCCGTCGGAATCAAGGTCTGAAGAAGATCCAGAAGCAGAATCCGTTATCTCGTAGACCTCTACCAAAACATCTCCAACGCCTTCATCTGCAGAGTCCACTTGAACTGTGTACACTCCTATATCTAAAGTCACCAACGCTGCCGCGCTGTTTGTATCGTCTGTCGGAAACGGTCTGCCTTGAAAGGTATCTGCGGGTTCGAGAGGAAATGCTCCAGCAGATTCCATTGCAGATCTGATTGCTGGTATGTCCAATTCGGAATTGTCTACTTTCCAATCGTCTATCGTAGCTACCACGTCGTTGGGATTCCCATCGTACCTTGTCCGGTAGATTGTCATTCGAGGATTGGGAAGAGGATTGCCTGCTCCAAGGTCACTAAGTTTAGCACCTACCGCACGTATAAGAAGTTTCTTAGACGCTCCTAGAACTACAAAACCTGGAGTCACCATCTCGCCCGATCCCAGCGTGACTCTAGCGGACACATTGACGATTGTTCGTGCAGC
>CAJWWL010000241.1 GCA_913048125.1 uncultured Opitutia bacterium
ATAGTTGACGGGTTGATATTCCACGCCGCCCAGCACCTCAGCGGTATTTTCGACTCCGCCTTTGTAAAAGTTGCTGAATCCGGCGCGTGAGAGTTCAGACACCCACACTGCGATTCGATCCGGTAGGACCCAGTAGCGAACACCGGCGTTGATGGCGAGTTGGGAACCGTGCTCCCAATCTTCTGCCAATTCGACCGCGGTGCGTGTCAAGGCGTTTGCATCAAACAGAACCGAGAGTGGACCCGTTTCAAACATTGCCAGCAATCCAGCTCCGGTACGCAAACCATCTTCCCCGTGCCTTCCTCCAGGTTGTGGGTACCCTCGAGTCATTCCATGGGTGAACCCACCTCGCTGATACGAACCCTCCCACCATTTGCCGCTTTGGTGACTGACGTATCCTTCCTTGCCCAACCAGTGAGGCAGACCACCATGCTTATCGATATTCGAAATAATCAGTTCTCTGGGATCTTTTCCTGTTCTCTTTGCATGAGCGGCATTTTCAGGAGTATTTGCCGGATTATTTCCGGTTATCTTGTTCTGATGCGAATAGAGTCCGGTGAATAGAGTTGCCAAAGAAGGTCTGCACAACGCAGTAGGAACATAACCGCGCCGGAATAAAGCGCTTTCCGAAGCCAACTTGTCTAAATGGGGAGTTTCAATATGGGGGTGACCCATAAACCCATAATCTGTGTAGCTCTGATCGTCAGAAAGGATCAGGACAATATTTGGAGGCTTGGCCCAGGATTGAGCTATCAAAACAACAGTAGCGAACAGTAGAATGCTGAATTTCATTAGGATTAATTTTGAAGTGAAATCTTGGCTGCTTTACGGAGATGGATTGCTTCTTTGTTGTTAATGCCACCAGTCCATCGAATTGTTGTAGGGTCTTTTCCCGTAAGGCTTCCCCAAAACACACAGGCTACCAAATAAGCTCCGCTGGCTGATGGATGACTGCCGTCTTTTTTATAGAGAGCATTAAAACGCTCCATACTGGATTTTTTTGTTTCGGCATAAGCCCAACCAGTTGGAAGTACGATTGCATCGTTAACCTCGGCAGCCTCAAGGTAAGCTGCGGTTATTTTTTGCTGCATAGCTTCAAAATCAGGATAAACTTTGGGATTCCTCTTGTCTCCACTTTGCCTTCCCCAGGTTAAATATAAACAGGGTTTAGCATCGGTCGCACGAATCATCTTAGACAAAGCACCCACTGCCTGATGGAAGCCTTTGGTGTACTCCCCTCCCAAGCCGGACTTCTGACTTTGCTCCTGAAGCACAACAAAGTCCCAATCACCTTTAAGAATTCTCTCAGTGCAATTAGTGTCTGCAAGGTGAAATGCTAGGTCTTTTCCTCCCTTGGTCTGGAAGGACAGTTCCCAATTTGGACTTTCGGCCTTGAACAGCTCGGTGATAGTTTTTGAACACTGCCCAGTGTAACTGTTTCCAACAAAAAGAACCTTGTCCGCATAGCCGGCATGGACCACGGCAAGCATGAAGAATGTCAGGTTGTGTAAGAATTTCATAGATTGCTTGAATGAACTTTGCAGAAAGTAGGCTGTAATATTCTTATGGATATTAAAGTGCGATATTTCTGGGACTAGCTTAAGGACTCTTCTGAAATGGCATCCAAGAGAACCGTCCCCAGTTTCTTCTTGGAGGCACTATTGGCAGCATCTTTTCCCCGTCCAAGGTTTGGACCATGACAACAGGCCCACCCCTACTAGGGTCAGGGAAAGCTCTGGTGACAAAACCATCAGGTGACCAGGTGGGATCATCACCGCGTCCAATTCTCCTTCGATCCTCACCATTTACACCAACCACCCAAACGCTGAACGTACTTGCAATCATTTGATCACGCTTCGGATTGGGAATACCGGTAAATTGACTCATGTGAGTCATCTCTACGCCCTCCCAGTGAGCAATCCATTTCCCATCTGGTGACCAAGCAGGCACCTTTTGTTCGAAGGGGGCTTTAATTTCATCATGATAAGACTTTACCGGCTTAGAAACCAGCTTGGCATCACTTCCGTCAAGTGCACTCACCCAAACACGCATTTCACCGCTACGATTGGAGACAAAAGCGACTCGATCCCCTTTAGGCGAAATGACCGGCATGGCATTACTATACTTCAATTGCTCCTTTTCAGTAAACAGCCTACGAGGTTTTCTCGTACCAACATCCATTGTGTAAATCTGAGCATTACGTGCAGGGTCTTGCTTTGGTTGTGGATTCACCTTCATCCAAACCAATTGCTCCGAGTCTGGAAACCAAGAGGGTATCAGGTTCATGCCTCCTTCGGTCAAAGTTCTAACGTTACGTCCATCACAGTCAGAAATTCGAATCGCTAAGGAGTGGTTCACTTGTTCCACATAAGCCAACTTCTCGCCATCGGGAGAAATGCTTGGCATGCGGCATCCATGCTTAGAAAAAGTCAATTGCATGCTGTCCGAACCGTCCTCCTTCATACGAAACAGTTGGAGGACACCTTTTTCATCGGTGTGACTCACCACCACTTCACGCAGTCCCGCAAAAGCCTCAGGAACGAAGATGGTCAGACTTAATAACAGAATGACTAAGGGATAAGAAAAGGCAGACACTAATCTTTGTAGCCAAGTCCTTGCTCAGCTTCCATTTTACGTTTTGCAGCATCCCATTCCATTTTACCGAACTCATTTCCGGTGTAGTTGTTTTGAACGATCTGGTAAGTTTGCTCTACGGTTTCTTCATCCACGATAAGTATATCAGAATTGGATCGGGAGCACGACTGAGTGAGGATTTGAACCTTGCATGCCTGAACCAACTGATAGGTCAGGTAGAAGGCTTCATGCACACTTCCGCCAATTGTGATGGCACCATGGTTAGGAAGCATTAGCACTTTATTCTTCGGTCCTAGATCACTGACCATACGTGCACAAACGTCACTTCCAGATGTAGCATGTTCGAAATCGTGATAAGAAATGCCTCCTAGGTCCATGGAGTATACAGAGAGCCCACGAATCAAGCCACCCTTGAGATTTGCAATGGCGTTCACTTCAGGCACGTGAAAATGCATAATCCAATCCGCAGCCCGACTAGACAGATGAATAGCTGAGTGAATCTTAAACCCCGCCGGATTGATACTGCTCGTATTTGAACCATGATCAACAATGCCACCATCTGCATCCACCTTCACCAACGAACTGGCGTTGATCTCTTCCCAGAGAAGACCTAATCGGTTGATAAGAAAGTGTTCCTTATCCCCGGGGACCTTTGCGGTGATGTGCGTATGAATCAGATGCGTCCATCCAAACATGGCAAATACCCTGTAGGCAGCAGCTAATTCGATCCTGAGAGCCCACTCCTGATCATCGACCCTTTGCCGAACATCCTGATTCAATACACTCACGTTATGAATACAGTCTGATTACTAATCACGCTGAAAGCTAAGCACCCTTGAACGCAACTCCTTCTTGATTGCTAGATACTCTGTATTTCCGCTTAAATTCTTCCACTCGTGAGGATCATTCTTGTGATCATACAACTCTTCTGAGCCATCTTCATAGCGCAAGTACCGATAGCGTTCGGTTTGAGCTACTGTATTCTCTGGGCCATAGCTGAGAAATGCCACTTTGCGTTTAGCCTTCGAATCTTTCAAAAGTGGCAATATGGAACGCCCCTCCAAATGACTTGGCTTGGGGATACCTGCAAAATCACAGAGGCTGGGATAGATGTCGACGTGAGAGATGGGTTGATTGTTACGAGTACCGGCTTTGGTCACTCCTGGCAAGACGACCATGAACGGAACTCGGGTCGTATTCCTCCAGATGGCCGCTTTGCACCAGTGTGTCTTCTCCCCAAGGTTCCAACCATGGTCACTTGTAAGGACGATGACGGTTTCACGCTTCCGGGGATTCTCTTTCAGGGCTTCCAGAAAGAGCCCAATCTGAGTATCCACATAGTTAATGCAGGCTAGGTACGACTGTATCATATATTTCCACTCCTCTTCCCCTCCAACGTGTAGGATCTGCTCATGCACAGTACGCGGATTAAACAGATCCTTGTGGGCGTTCGATCGTGCCAGCGCCTTGCCGTAGGGCGGCAAGTCATCGAGGTCATCCGCCCGAACTTCAGGAAGCTGAATGGATTCTAACGGAAATTTTTCGAAGTAGGCTTTCGGTGCATTGAAGGGACGGTGGGGCCGATAGAAACCCACCGTCATCATCAGAGGCTTGTCGCCAGCTTTCTCCCATTCGCCGATGGCCCATTGGGCCACTTTGTAATCGCCAGTCTCTTCTTCGGGGTGGTTGTGCGGTCCTCCTTCGCCCCAAACGTTAGCCTTATCGTCGGTGAAGTTGCCGCGCACATCACGTGGACGGGTAAAGTATTCATCGACATCCCCCTTTTGCTTGATCGCATTTCCGTGGGCGACTTTCCCACCGCTGACTACACGGTAACCATTCTGCTTAAAGTGCTTGTGGAATATGAATGGATTCGGTGGCGCGTTTTTTGAGGTAATCCCCTGCATCGGCTGATTCCCAAAAAATGCCGGGCGACGAGCACTATTGAAGTATTTTCCAGTACTCTTGGGATAGAGTCCGTGCAAAAAGCTGGTGCGAGACGGACCACATTGAGGTGCATTGCAGTGAGCATTCGTAAATAAGACGCCCTCCTCTGCTAGTGCATCAAGGTTTGGAGTTTTGCTTTGTGGATGCCCTCCCATCGCCCCAATCCAATCGTTTAAGTCATCAACAATGATAAACACTACATCTGGACGATCCTCCTCAACTGCTTGGAGCGAAGAGATTACTGGAGCTAAAAGAACAAGGCCAAAAGATAACAGTCTCATGAGGGAGCAAGTAGAGAGGGACTGCATTTGAAACTAGCCCTCGTTAAAAAGAATGTGAGTACCGCTCTTGCCTGGGACGACTATATCCTTTTTGCCATCACCATTCATATCGGCAACACGAATCTGAAGTCCGATTCCAGCCATACCACGATGAACTTCCTTTTTTGCAAAGACATTTGTATCGGGGTGCCACCCATAGACATTGATAACTGGGTCTTCCTTGCCGCCGGGGTCCTTACCGGAGTGTGCGCGGACACGTTTGCCAGTGAGGAGTTCAGGCCTGCCGTCGCCATCGAGGTCCTCGGTCTCTTCTTCGAAGAGCAGAGATACGGTCTGTCCCCGCGGGTCGTGTGGCCCGTAGGCCTCGAGGTCCTCCAAGACGAACGGGTAATTGCCGTTGCCGAGGTCCAGGTGCCGCTTCTGGCCAAACTCCGGGGAGTCCGGATCGATGTCGATCAGGTAGATGACGTCGTTGCCCAGGGCGTAGTCCGTATCCCGGTGACCGTCGAGGATGGACTGGACATCGATGGGCCCAGTGAAAGGCACCGTAATCGGTTGATTGGTGCCCCAGCCATCGAGCTGGTCGATCTTCTCCCGGACAAAGCGCTCGAGTTGGGTCGGCGCCAACATCG
>CAJWWL010000242.1 GCA_913048125.1 uncultured Opitutia bacterium
CATATCTCATCTGGCAAGCCTAGCATATACTTCGACGGAGATGATGCATTTCTCCTCAAAAATTGGTCTGGCGAGATGGGATTGCAAAACTCCGATTACGAAATTTTTTACGCGCTTAAAAGCGAATCTACTGCACCAGGCTTTATACTCGCTTCACAGAATCTCGGCGAGTTTGAGATACACACTTCAATCGGTAGTCTAAGGGACGGAATCAGGTTTATCCCAACCTACGCAACCCCGCAATTTATCGACACTATCAATGTAGGTCCTATTTACGGAGAGGCCGTTATTTATAGCGCAAGAGTTGTTGATGGATCTGCCTTCACGCAACTGAACGGTAAAAACGAGAGCTCTGTCGAGGTATCTCTCAGAGGAACATCCAGAAGCAATATTAACGGCGCTCTTTTCATTGGGAGGCGTGGTAACGGCGATTATGGGTTTAAAGGTCACATTTCGGAGGTTCTGTTGATCAATGACAAGCTAACCAGCAATCAACGCCAAGCAATCACCCACTACTTAGCTCAAAAACACAACTTAACGTCCTCAGTGGACAGTGATGCTGATGGTACTGCAGATGCATTAGATTCTTCTCCTATCGCAGTTGATGATTCGAGCACAAACCAAGTCGATTCCCAAGATTGGGGACTGGATTCGGTTGGTTTTGCAGACTCCAACTCGTTCCACCTCGATACGACAGATAACTCGATCGTTTCCGCCGTAGACCTTGAACTTACTGGCCATTGCGACTCCAACACATTCTCCCTAGACACACTTGATCCAGAAAACTTCACTTCCGACGAAGATCCCGAATCCACAGATTATGTTACCGGGATTCAGCCCATTGAAGGCCTTGGAGAAGTATTTGTGGATGCCGATTCCCCTGACGGGCCGTGGGTCCTAGTCGCTTACGGTAAGAATGGTGCTCTCCCGGCCCGTTTGGATACCGGTGGAGGAATCTACAATGCAACCCGTCAAGGTTCCGCCAGCATCAATGCACTGGAGTTCATCAAAAACAGCCCCGAAATGGCTATCTCTTGGAGCCGTACAGGCTTACCAGATGGCGGAATAACCAGCTACGACCATGCTGTATCATTTGCATTCCCCAACCCACAGAACCTTACTCTAACCACTGAATTGAACCCTCCCTCAGGAGGCTCTATAGTTTCATGGTCCAGAAACTCACTCCACCCGTCAACCGTGGAACTTGAGCTTAATGTACTTCATGGAGCGCCGGAACTTCCAAGTAAAATGTTTGCGCGCGCCGAGACCTTTGGAGCTCGTTATGGAAATTACTACGGCTTCGCATGGTTCCCCGCAGGTAAATTTGGTCACAACCAACTGGATTGGGGGCCCGATGGGCAAGAGATCAATGCGCTTTACATTGGGGCAAATGGCCAATCAGGCTATGTTGCACCGGGCGCTGGCGGTACTCAAAACGGCTACACGCCTTCTACTATGGCCATCTGGGCGCGCTTACCCGTTTCTGGAGAAGTCATCGCCGAAACTCCGGGTAACGCCTTCTACTTTGATGGGCAGACCTACATAAACATACCTGACAATAACTCCCTCGACTTAGTTGCTGACTACACGATCGAGGCATGGATCAACGTCATAGACAACTCCAACAATACGATCATCGACAAGGGGGATTATCGGTACCTTTTCCAAGCTCATGCAAATAATAACCCCGGACTAGGTCTTTATCGAAGCGGGCAATGGATTTATTCCCAAGGCAGCATCCCGATCAATGAATGGGTCCACGTTGCAGTTTCTGTTGCATCCAATGGCATAGTCAAATTCTACAAGAACGGTCAACTACTAAGCTCGCACTTCGGGCCACTTAGTTCTCCGGATAGCGGGCCCGTAAACATCGGCCGTCAGTCGCCAAACACATGTGCCTGCAACCTCGCCAACGGAAGTTTTGATGAACTCCGCATTTGGAACACGGCCCGTTCCGACGAAGAAATTTCTGATAACTACAACAAAATTCTTACTGGAGACACCGAAGGCATCCTTGCATATTGGAAATTCAATGAGGAAGGTGGCGCGAATGTGGCCGACACCTCGAACAGCAATAACCACGGAACCGTCGTCGGCACTCCGACATGGCTCGCATCTCAAATCCCTGCCGCGGGAGTAGTGATGCTGGATGATCCTGCAACTATCGATAGCGATGGTGATGGTTTTACGGATGCAGAAGAAATAGCTGCGGATTCTGACCCAGAAGACTTTGATAGCACACCTGTGACGCTTCATCCCCCCGGTGGAGTAGGGGAGGGGCTGAGATTTTGGCTAGATGCATCCTACCTGACAGGGTTGGCAGAAGGTGATCCCGTCACTGAATGGCCTGAACTCTCAGGTACGGGTGCTAAGCTTACAACAAGCCAGACTGCTCCCAAATACCTTACTCACGGCATAGATGGAATGGCTGCGGTCGAGTTCAAATTGAACACGACTCTTTCTTCTCCCCCTGTAGATTTTGGTCTTGTTAATGATTTCACGATATTTCTCGTCAAAAATGATGACGCACAAAACTACTCCAACACCACCTATGCTCATTTCACTGCTGAAAACAATGAAGCTATTCGAATCTACCGCCATGGTAACTACGGTGACAGAAATGAGAAATTTATCGTAAAAGCTTCTGGTGCATACACTACCGATTACATCAGTGCCGGAGCGCCAACTATCACACAAGGCCAAACCTATACAACTACTTACGTTCGCACAGGCACAAGTCTGAAGCTTTACCGTGATGGTGCTCTCGTTGCAACAGATACCGGTAGCGCAGGACCACTTCAACCCTACGATTCACAAAAACAGCTTGTCGAACCGCTAAACCTAACCCTCGGCGGTAGTCATAATGGTCGTATTTCTAAGTTCGTCGTTTATAATCGAGTCCTTTCCGATGGCGAGCGTTCATCTGTCAACGCCTACCTTTCTGGCGATTCAGATTCAGACGGGATTTTAGATCAAGATGAATACGCCTTTGGTTCAGATCCACATGACAGCGACAGTAAGCCTGGTCTCGACTACAAGCTCCTTCTTCATCTGCCATTTGATGACGCTTCAAAAGTCACCCACAATTCCGTAAGCGGAGATGCTGCCGGAGAAGCTCATGGATTTACTGATCAGAGTTTAGTACCAGGCAAATTTGGTCTAGCTGCCGATTTCAATGACGGCACCAATTGGGTGTCTGTCCCGCCTTCACCTGCTACGTCTCCTTCTGGAAATGAGGTCACCGTATCAACTTGGCTCTTCTTTGAAAAATTACCTTCTCAAGCTCCGGGTGACCGTCAGATATTCGATTCAAGCCAAGACACCCACATCTTTTATCTAGATTCAGCACAGGCAAAACTGCGTTTTATAGTTAAAGATTCTGATGGATCAATTGGTGGTCCCAGCATACCTGAGGCTGAGCTTCCACTCCGTGAATGGATACACGTAACTGGTGTCTATTCAGGTGCAGAATCCAAAGTGCGAATCTATCTCAACGGCGTGGAGAAAGACCTTTATTACAGCAACCGACTGAATGGCCCTGTAAAAAGTGGACAACAGGCAGAAATTGGAAATAGCCCAGCTGGCGATAGATCCTTTCCAGGTTTAATCGACGATCTTCGGGTCTATGATCGGGCTCTTAGCGCGGAGGAAGTGGTCCAACTCCATGCACTCGTACCTTACGTTCCCACTAATTTAGTTTCCTCAAGTCATGCTTGGATGGATTTCACCCTCGATAATACCACGCTTCCCGAAAATGGGGATGCCAATGCCGAGGTGGGTAAAATCTCATTATTAAATCCTATTGCCGCTTCCAAGCCAAAGATTGTATCTGAAGGTCTGGGCGAAAAGCTATGGGAATTTGATGCCCGTGGAGACATAAAGTCGGCTCCTGCTATTGGCTTAGACGGCACAGTCTATATTGGTTCAGCGCAGGCCAAAAAGCTATACGCTATCAATGGACAGACTGGTGCAAAAATTTGGGAATTCTCCGCTAATGACTCAATCTACTCTTCGCCTGCAATCGGACAGAATGGAATTATCTATTTCGGCTCCAAGAGCGACCACGTATATGCCGTTCATGGAGCAACCGGCCAAAAAGTTTGGGAATACAAGACCGGTGGAGATGTTTATTCCTCACCAGCCATTGGTGCTGACGGCACCGTTTACATCGGCTCAAATGATCATCGCCTCTACGCATTTGATGGCGAAAACGGTCAAAAGAAATGGGAATTCAAAGCAACTGGCGACATTCGAACAGCTCCAGTCATAGGCCCAGATGGCACCATCTTCGTGGCGTCTCGTAATGGAAGGCTCTACGCCGTTAATCCAGACAATGGACAGCAGATATGGATGTTCTTCACTGGCTCCAACCGGATCGAGTCTTCCCCGGCACTTACCGCAGATGGTCTTGTTTTAATCGGCTCTCATTCTGGCAGTTTTCAAGCCATCCACTCGATTACTGGCCTTAAGGTCTGGGAACACAAAACCAACAATAATTTCGACGCTCCTGGAATTGTCGGGCCAGATGGCACCATCTTCGTAGGCAATAACTCCGACAAGATTTATGCCCTCAATCCATCCACCGGCGAAAAAGTTTGGGAATTCGCCACCCGCAAACATATAAAGGGAGCGGCGGCTCTCGGGGCAGACGGTATCCTGTATGTAGGATCCAAGGATAAGACTCTTTACGCCTTAAATTCTTCAAACGGCCAAAAGCTCTGGGAATTTGAAGTCGACGGTGATATTGAGAGTTCACCGGTGTTGAGTCCCGAAGGTATCGTCTACATCGGCACCAAAGGTGATAACCTCTATGCGATTCGAGGCTCCGCAGGACCCGCACAAAGCGGATGGCCTATGTTTGGCCGAAACGCTCAACGCAATGCTGGACTTGGAATCAGTACCAGCACATTGCATACTGAATTCACCTACGCGCTCGCGACGGGAGAGGGAGATGCTGACAACTCAGCATTTCTTCTTGCGGGTAATGAATTGAAACTAATCGCTCCTGCAGACTATGAGTCACAAAGCTCCTACAACCTCCGTATTGAGGCCACCGAACCTGATGGCCAGAAACTGGCAAAGACCTTTAGTATCTCTGTCTCGGATTTGGACGAGCCTCCGAACGATATTTTGCTCGATAGCGCGACAATTGCTGAAAATAATCAAGCTGGAGCCGTTGTAGGTTCACTCATTTTGGCAGACCCTGATCATGGCTCTTCTGAAGATTCTTCCTCTACGATCCAGCAATCAGGTCTTATTCTCCACTTAGACGCGGGACAGATCGAAGGCCTTAATGATGGCGACGAGGTCAAGCTTTGGTCAGATGCTTCGCCTGCCGGCAACCACGCAGACAACACCTCTGGAAATCCCACATGGCACGCAGATGTCTTAAACGGAAACCCAGTCGTTCGATTTGATGGGAGTGACCTTCTCT
>CAJWWL010000243.1 GCA_913048125.1 uncultured Opitutia bacterium
TCATCGAGAGATGCTTATCCGCGACGATATCGAGGTCATTGACGTGACTCCTCATCCAGAGGATCGTTTGAGCCTATTGGAAGACTGTATTCATGCAGGGAAACATGTTCTCAGCCAAAAACCCTATGTCCTGGATATTGATGATGGTGAACGTCTCGCTGCGCTAGCGAATGAAAGGGGGCTCAAGTTAGCCATCAACCAGAACGGTCGCTGGGCTCCCCACTTCAGTTACCTGCGAAATGCAGTTAGCACAGGTCTCATCGGGCGAGTCACATCCGTAGATTTCTCCCTACAATGGGACCAAACTTGGATTCAAGGCATTGAGGCTTTTGAAAATAACCCCCACTTGGTGCTCTTCGACTTTGCCATTCACTGGTTTGACATCACTTGTTGCCTAATGGATGGGCAAGTGCCAAATGAAGTCTACGCATCCGCAATCAGGTTCCCTGAACAGGTATACCGTCCTCCCTCTCTTGGTGCGGTGATTGTCAACTATCCCGACGCACAAGTGCGTATGTCCTTCAACGCACATACCAAGCTCGGCGAGGAGGATGTGACAACTGTGGTCGGTACTCAGGGGACTCTAAGGACCCGCGGTCCCGGTCTAAATGATCAACCTGGAGTGGAAGTACGCCTTGAGGAAGGTTCAGTCGATGTACCGCTTGAGGGCTGTTGGTTCGAGGAAGGCTTCCAAGGCACGATGGGTGAACTTCTCTGTGCCATAGAGGAAGACCGAGAGCCCTACAATTCGGCACGAAACAACCTGAACTCTCTAGAACTATGCTTTGCAGCCCTAGAGAGTGCAGAGACTGGTGTTCCAGTTAAACCCGGAACAATACGAAGCCTACCTAATGGGTCTAGCTCTTAGGCCTTCTTGGGTAACTTGCTTAAGCTGGGAGTCCAAGGATCACGACGAACACGGTTGGCCATTTTGTCAGCTTCCTTGTCCTTAACGAAGGTCTCAGATTTTGGATCAAACTCGACCTTGCGTCCGAGTTGCCATCCGATTGCTGCAGCATGACAGGCAATGTGGCCTCGTCGAGTTACGTCTTGATTACAGGCTGGCTTTTTACGGGACTTAACGCAGTCGATAAACTCACGAACGTGCTTGATGGGGTCGGTACCGTAGAGCCCCTCCTTGGGAGCGCCTTCCTGCAGCGAAGACTTACTGGTGATAATTTTACCGTGATCGCAAACTTCAACCCATCCCTCGTCGCCTTCAAAGCGTACAGGACAAGTGCCAGGAACCTTCCAGTTCCCTTCCGAACGAAATCCAGCCACACGCATAACAAGCTTTACGCCGTTAGCGTATTTGCCGTGGATGGTGTCACCTTCATACTCGTATTCAACCGGCATGGAATCGTCAGCGTTAGCGGCCCACTGGCAAAGATCAAGTGTGTGGGAACCCCACTCAGGAAGACCAGCTCCGCCATGGAAATCGTAATGTCCGCGCCAACGCCCTTGTACATATTTCTTGTTGTAAGGGCGCCATGGTGCAGGACCGAGCCAGAGGTCCCAGTCACAGACTTCCTTATCAGGCATCGGTTCTTCGGGAAGGTGTTCAAGATCGGGTTTAAGCTTGAGGATACCTGCATGAACAGTATGTACCTTACCGAGTTTCCCGCTAAGGGCTAGGCCAGCAGCAAACTTGAAGTTGTCCACGTTGCGACGCTGGGTGCCGGCCTGGAAGACACGGCCGTGCTTGTTGACGGCATCAGCCAGTTCCTGACTCTCCTTGATGTTCATGCTGCAGGGCTTTTCGCAATACACGTCCTTACCTGCCTTAGCGGCGAGGATAGTCCCTAGAGTGTGCCAACGGTCACCGGTTGTGATTTGTACAATGTCGATATCCTTGCGCTCAAGTACCTCGAACATATCCCGCGTCTTGGTGCAGTCCTCATTCTGATAGTCACGGTTGACGAGGCGACGCACGATCTCCCTACGATCAGCCTGAGCGTCAGCAATCGTCACAAATTGGATGTCTTTCTGTTTGAGGAAACAAGAAAGTACTTTACGACCACGAGGCCCGATGCCGATACCACCCATCACCAGACGGTTACTGGGAGCAACCTTTCCGTTTTTGCCTAGAGCACTCCCTGGAATAATTGTCGGCATAGCAATGCCAGCAAGCGCGGATGTTTGAAGAAATGAGCGGCGGGTCGACTTAGCGTTCATGTATTATGTGGATTTAAAATAGAATTTAAGGAGAAGAGTTGAAACAGATGCAGCAACTAGAACACGATGTCAAAGCAGTTAAATCAAAACACCTTTAGATGCAGTAAAATAGCGACTTTCAGTCACATACTGAAGTATTTGATGTAACAGCTAAGCACAGATCGCTCTTGATACGATTGAAGTGACTTTGTCCATAGGACTAAAACCTAGGCAACCCATCGTAGAACAATCGAACTGAAACAAAGTTATTCGCTCCAAAACAGACGTCTAGTTCAGCGGCAAACGACGTTTTTTCAAACTAAGGATCAGGCTTTTCCCGGTATGATCGCACCGTGCTTTTTCAACAAACCGTGTATCTTTGCCAAGGGAACTTCCGAAGGAGTCGTGTTTTCTTTAGCCGCCAAAGTGGCCGCCGCGGCTGCCGCCTGCCCCATACCCATGCAGGATGCCTGCACTCGTAAACCAGAGTTGGCCAAGCGGTCACTACTCAAGCAACGCCCCGCAACGATCAAGTTGCGACTTCCCTTGGGTATCAAGGCGCCAAGGGGAATAGAGGGAACGATCCCCCGCTTGAGGGGTTTGGGTCGGACACCGCTCTTAGTGTGCAAGTCTACAGGATAAAAAGCATAGGAAACGGCATCGTCGAAAAGCTTGCCCGAAGTGTAGTCCTGCACAGTGATCAAAGTCTCGCCCTTAATTCGGTAGCTTTCACGAAATCCCGTCTCGGGTTGCAAATGCATCAGGCGTTTTTTGTTCTTGCGGACTCTTTCCAAAATTGACTTTCGACCAGTCAAGTTGGCTAGAGTTGCGGTGCGCGAATTGGTCGAGTCCGCTCCATGCACGTACAAGCGGTGTAACTGCTTGCTAGCGGGATCATGCGAACTGCCCAACTGAAACAGGTAGGATCCGGGTTGCCGTTCCTCCTCACGCAGGCGCTCAAATCCAAGCAGGCCCACCACCTCGGCTCCTCCCGTACAGTCGATGATCTGCTTGCACTTGACCTGCCTTCTCGTCCCGAAACCGATACAATCGACCTGCCATCCGGCATCCGACTTGACGACTGCTTCGGGAAACTCGTAATAGGCGATCTCGACATCAGCTTCCCGGCATTTTTCCTCCGCCAAAAGAGCGTATACGAACTGATTGACATGCACTTGGTTCATATAGTGGCGGGGCGGAACCTTGGCGAAGTTGGGAAACTTTCCACCATCCAACTCAACGCTTTCCTTGACCAGTTCCCAACCGATCCCGGCAATCACCTGCTTACCCCAGGCATCAAATAAGCCGGGAAAGGCAACCCCACCAGTTGTAGTCGCCCCGCCCAACTGGAAGTTTCTCTCGACCAAAAGAGTCTTGGCACCCGCCCTACCCGCTTGAATGGCGGCAATGGTTCCCGCTGTCCCGCCGCCGACCACAAGGACGTCGACTTCGTTTGTGACCTCCGGCTGGATACTTGCCTTGTCGGTTTCGGCCATTACGACGGACGAGCTTGAAGAGACTGCAAGGCCAACACCTGCAGCTCCGAACATACCGCTTTGCAGGAAATCCCTGCGCCCCGCCATTGAACTTTTCTTGTCTTTCATGAGTATTTAAGAGTGGAAATAAGGGGTATATTTTTATCTCAACTTGAAGCTATCTGAATGAGTACACATTCGTGAAGAACGGTGATGATTACGTCTTTCACCTTTCTGCCAATCTTCGCCACGGAATCAGCAAACTCAGGGTCGAAGATCTGCTAAACCAACAAACTGTATGAATTAGGATTAGTATAAGAATGGGCACCGCACTGTTTTCCGCGACCTTCTTCTCCATGAGCTTGCCATCCATTTTATATTTGAGCAGGAGCACTTTCTTCACACCTGGTGCGGGATCTCCACCAGCAACTGTATTGGTGATATTGAATTCATAGTCACGCGCATCGAGGTGTTGCTGAATAATCTTTCGGACATCTTTCTGCATCTTGGCATTTCCCGGGACACCATAGACCGCACTAATCAGCTCGATGTTGAGCTTCTTGTTCGATTTAGGCCTCTTGTAAACAGGGTGTCTATTATTACCACCAGAGACGAAATATGCGAACAGATCCTTAAGTTCATCAGCATTCATGGTGTTGATGAGAGCACCAGGCATCATCGATAACTTGGAGGCTTTTTTAGAAACAACGTCGGATTGTTTGACCTTCTTTAATTTTAGAGGCTCAAATCCAGATTGTACCAAAGCATACTCATCTTTCTCCGTAAAAACAATTCGGCCCATGACCGTGGATCCATCCTTCATCTTCAGTTCGTGCTGTTGGAACTGATCTGAGACAACAAGGTTTGGTTCGATCGTGGACTCCAGCATGGATTTGTAATCGCTTCGCTTAGCGAGATTTGTAAGATCGGGCCCAATGCCGCCACCCTCAGTCCCAAAACGGTGACAAGCTACACATAGTCCCGCCGAAAACATTTTTTTACCGTTTTCAAAGTTGCGACCGACCAATGGGGCTTCGTTCATAACCTTCAATGCAGACTCAACGGTCCAGAGCACTGGAGGTCCCGAGGCTTTTGGCAACTTAGCTAGGTCTATACTCTTGATGTCACCCATGAGGTATTGAAGAGAGGGTTTATCCTCTTCAGGAACCTTGGCCAGTGCTGACTCCCGTATTTTGTTGATGTAACCTTTGAACATATTTCCGCCACTCTTTGTGAGCAGGACCTTCAACTCTCCCAGGTAATGCTTCCGAGTATCCATGGTCCAACCGGCGGTAACATCCTTAAGGCAGAATAGGAAGTGGATATTCAATATATTCGGAGCAGATTGCATGGAGTTGAGGATGGTGCTTCCATAGCCCCTATGGCGCTTCATGACCTCGGCATCATAGTCCGGTACCTTGGCCTTGGTGACCTTCATCAGCGCAACCGTCTTATCCACAACAGAAGGATGCTGAAGGTAGCTAAGAACACGGCATAGTTCCTCATTCAGGTTGTCATCCTCAGCAGGAAAATGGGGATCTAGGTGGGAGCCAACTGCCTTGACCAAAGTTTCGTCAGGCCTACCGCCTCGACTCATGGCAACTCCGTAGGTGCGAAGAAGTGCCAGTTTTCCAGTTTTATCTAGTTTGGTGAAGTCAACTTGAGTGAGGCGCTTGAGAATTGGGGCGAGGCTGCCCTTAAGGTCACTGCGTGCGAGGCCCAACAATGCGTGGATAGCAGCAATATCGTTCTTTTCAGAATAGGCTTTTTTTGCCCAGG
>CAJWWL010000244.1 GCA_913048125.1 uncultured Opitutia bacterium
GAGTCTTCTCGTCCTGAAGACACTTTCTCAAGCGAAGAAATAGCACTCGGGTCACCAAGTTCTCCCAGTGATTCGATCGCCGCTAGGTTGATGCGAGAATTCGGGTGACCTAATTGTTCCAAGAGAAAGTTGCGGACGTTAGATTTATCATTCTCATTTCTTGTGAGATATCCCAATGCTTTTAAGCCTGAGCCATATCCGCGAGATGTGAATTTTGACCGATCTCTACGTAATGCTGTGAGTAAATATTTGATTTCGGATGGGTCATCTTGTGTACGCATGGCTGAAATCGCAGCATCGGCAACTTGATGACGGTAGGAATTGGCCTTTAGGGCATCACGAATTAGGGTAGACGCCTCTTTGTCACCGAATCCAGCAAGAGATCGAATCGCAGTCGCTTGTACGCCAGGGTTCGCCTCATTTTTCAGCGATGTTTTAAGCGTTTCAAGTGAACTCGGATCATAGAAGCTTCCAATGTCTGAAATGACCTGCCTGCGAACTCGCGCATCCATTTGCTTTGCTGAATCTATGAGTGCTCCTAGTGCAAGTTCCGTATCCACATTCCGAAGAGCTTTAGATGCCGCGACTCTTACCCCGTAGAATTTGTCATTATTTAGAGCGTCTTTCAACTTTGCGACCGAAGTTTTGTCCTTCCTCTTGCCTAATGCTTCTACCGCTAGAATCCGTCCAATGGTATCTTCAGCACCCTTTAACTGATTGTGGAGCATTTCCACCGAAGGCGAAAAGCTTGTCTTCGCGAGAATGGTAAGGTCTGGATCCACGCGTACGACCTTTGGAGCAGAACGGAGCTTAAAGTAAAAATCTTCAGCTTTTCGAGTCACCGGAACACTGTGTTCCACAACCTCATTACCCAAATTGAAGCGAATCGGTAGGCTGATTGAAAACAGCATGATATTATCATCGACGTTCTGCTCTTGCTTAATGTTGAGTTTGGCCAACTTCCTCTTCTGATCCCAAGAGTATTCAATCTTCAATTCTGGATGGTGCGCGTGGTAGACATACTGGTCAAAGAACCTGTCGAAGTTAATTTCTGACGCTGTCTCCAGAGCCGAAACTAGATTTTCAGTCACCACATTACCATGGCGATGCTCTTGCAGGTATGCTTTAACTGCATTCCTAAAGACCTCTGGCCCTACCTTTGAGCGGATCATGTGAAGAACCCAACTTCCTTTTGTGTAAGACATGTAACCGTACTTGCTAAACATATCAGAAGGTCGTTCATACTTACGGTTGACCATGGGCACCGTTTCATTGCTTCGGCTGGTGATTCGTTTAAGATCTCGATACAGACCGTAGAGCATTTGGTCTCTGCCATCTTTGTGACCTGCAAAAAGATGAGTGTAGTAGGTTGCAAAGCCCTCATTGAGCCAGATGTGGCTCCAGTCTTTACAGGTCACAAGGTCACCAAACCACTGATGAGCGAGTTCATGGGCTACAAGACCTTGGCTGCTTCTTAGGTTTTCAGTTTCAAGGCTGAAGAGAGTCGAGGCGTTGAGTGTGCTTAAACTGGTGTTTTCCATACCTCCCCAGTTAAAGTCTTGAACGCAGACCTGATCGTATTTGGCCCACGGGTAGGGGACACCAATCTCTTTCTCCATGAACTCCATGCATTGTTTCGTCTCCCTAAACGAGTTAGCCGCCTCGCCGAATTCCGATGGAGGTGTCCAGAAGGACATGGAGATATCACCATGTTTTTGAGTGATACTTTTAAAATACCCTGCAACAAGTGAGATGAGGTAGTTTACATGAGGTTTTTCTTGAGCCCAAGTTACAGCTTTCAAACCCGTTTTCGGATCATAAGATTCACCAATTCTTCTTCCGTTGGAGAGCACGGTCATATCCCTTGGGACCCGGCAAGTGATTGAGGATGTTAGAAACTCATTAGGAGCATCGAAGCATGGAAACCAGTGTCTCGCTTCAATGGTTTCACCTTGTGTCCAAATATGCATGTCTGATTTTTGGTACCCTAACTCAGGTGTCCTGAAGTACAGCCCTTTGATCG
This sequence comes from uncultured Opitutia bacterium, assembly GCA_913048125.1. Classification (GTDB taxonomy): domain Bacteria; phylum Verrucomicrobiota; class Verrucomicrobiia; order Opitutales; family JABJCN01; genus JABJCN01. The sequence continues at coordinate 2,024 of CAJWWL010000244.1, forward strand.
GTTCTGCCTCATAGACGATAGAAATCTTGGCATCCTTCTTTGGTGGAATTGGTTGCTCAAACGTGATGACGAGTTCACGGTCGGTATTCTCCCAGTATTCAATTTTTGGCCCTCCGGTAACCGAACTGATCTCTAGGTTGTAGGCATCCAGTCGAAGTTCTTGAACTTCCCATTGCATCGTCTTGAAGTGAATTGTTGCTGTGCCGGCGACTCTTCGCTCCTCAAAATTTGGAGTCACATCTAGAGACAGGTCCAGGATGTCAACTTGTCGTTGTGGTCCATATCTCTGAACTGAAGTGTCGACTGGCCAGTGAAACGAATTCCAATGCCTGCATTTAAGAGTGTGTTGGTGCTCGGCATGCAGGGAGATCCCGATCAGCGATAAGATTATTAGGGGTTGTATTTTCATTGAAAATGATGGTTGGCTAAAGATGCATTTAATCAGTAGTTTTATGGGGTCTCGGAGAGAAGTTTTGAGGGTTCGCGCCTTTCACTACTTTGACTACGTTGAAAATCCAGTACACCTTGTTGACGTCACGATAGTGGTATCCATCTCCAACAGGTTCAAAACTGTCAACGTCCACACCTTTGATTGGGACTCCGCAGAACCATGCATTCTCATGGTCTTTCCACACTCTGCCCGTGAAAGCCTCAGTTGTTTCAGCATCGGCACCAACTACCTTGGTGTCTTTCCTCCATACATGGTTCTTATCTTTAGCTAGCGAAGAACCAAGAACTTCAAAGCTTTCAGGGTCTGCTTCAGTAATTTCCACTAACCAGAATTGTTTTCCTCCTCTGATCCACCTGAAATACGCCCTGTTTTTATCTTTGCTGTATTGTTCACTCAGGGGTTTAAAGCTCCTGCAGTCAGCATTCGCGGGGGTTACAAGGGGACGTTTGAGGTAACTTCTTAAAAATTCAATGTCCTTTGGGGTTGTTTGGTCGATTCTTTCTTCCCTGTAATAAACAAAATCAAGATCACGACTATAGTGATAGCCTAACTGTTCATGGTTTTTTACATCGCTGTTACTGTGTTGAAGGCAAGAAGCCTGTATTATGGAGACTAACAGAATGTTAAACCATTTCGCTCTTTTCATTAGATTTCAGTGTTATTGAAAACTCTATATCCTTTACTCTCGCTACATGTCTTAGAACTTCAACCAGCCTAAGTTTGAACACCAACACCTCTCCAAAGTCAAAAATTCGATGGATGACGAAGAAAAATTGAAGGTAAAGGCATGTCAGATTGCTGATCTGATACAAAACCACAACGATTTGATCGAAGACGACAGGAAAATCTGTGAAAGTATCGAGTGTTCACGGAAAACCACTGAGTTCTTTCTGTCTATCGATGATGTTTCCAGAGCCCGTTATGAAGCTGAGCATTGTTTCAAAATGATCATGAACTTCCTTGGCTTAGTTGACTAAACTTTTTTCTGCGTGGCTTAGCGCCGACTTAACTTCAGTAGGGAAGTATTTAAATCGCAACGTCCCTTTCACTATGGGTTGTGGTCGGTATGACTATTGTTCCGGAATCGATTTTCGAATCTCTCGAACTGCTTTGGGTGTCACCATCTGAGTTTTGTTGCGCCTTGGTTCTCAACAATCTTTGAATGAATTTGTCCAATCTCAGGGCATTTTGTGGACCTGAGGCAGTAACTGTCTTTTTTATTCAAACAACATGAGTAACCCCTGCGATCATGAACGCTTCACTCGTCTACTTCTTGAGGCTGAGCCCACGATGTTGCGTTCAATACTGGTGATTGTCCCAAACCGCACAGACGCCCGGGATATCCTACAGGAAACAGCTGTGGCTTTGTGGAGACAGTTTGAAACTTATGATTCGAATCGTCCATTCCTCAACTGGGCAATGGGTTTTGCTCGAATTGAGACTCGACGGTTTGTTGCTCGTGAGACACGTCGCGCACAGTTATCTTCTGATGCAATTGCCGTTTTGGAGCAGGAGATGAACGATGTTCAAGGATTTATTGTACAGGTGCAGAGTCATTTGGGTTCTTGTATAAAGAAACTGGGTGATAAGCAACGCACCCTCATTCAAGGTTACTATCTCGAAGGCAGAAGTCCTAAGTGGCTGGCTGAGAAGGGGAACCAGACGGTCGAGGCTGTCTACAAGTCAATTCAGCGCGCGCGACGCGACTTACAGTTCTGTATCGAACATCAGACCAGAAAAGACTTATTATGAATAACGAACCGAATTGGGATTTAATCATCCAGAGACATTTGGACGGGCTTACGAGTGAAGATGAAGCCAAGATTCTCTCAGCGCGTATAATTGAAGACGACGAGATTCGTTCACTTTATCTCAAAGCCGCACAGCTCCATGGAGCTCTTTCGGATGAAACCATGCTGTTGGATGTAGAATCTGAAATCACGACAGCTCCTTCTTCGGAACCTCAGGGTGCGAGTTTGCCTTTTCCTTGGCCATTTAAGAACGCTGCAGGTTTAGTAGCAGGAATGTTTACGGGTTTACTCGTGGCAGGAATGGTCTGGGCTATTGGGTCCCCAAAGGTAGAAGAGCAGTCGTTCCGAATTGCCAACGGAGATTTTGAATCCATGGCCGAAGGGGAATTGCCCAATCTGTTTCCAGTTCAGTTTGGAGAGTGGTCCGGCAATCCTGCAGAAGTGGTCAAAGAAGCGAGTGGCAATAAGATGCTTAGATTCTTACGGACTGACAATGTAAAGGGTGATCCCGATGGATTTGCCTCCAACTGCTCTGTGTTCCAGTTGTTCGACCTATCTGCTCTGCGCCGAGAGTTGGAGGTTAAACCGTCGCAGGCGCAGTATTCTCTGAAGCTCTCAGCGCGTTTCCGTCGTGACTCGGCACCCTCTGATTCCGAATTGCACAAACCCAAGGTCACTCTCCGTATCTTCTTGTTCAATGCCGAGCCTGAGTCGATTGGCGAAGAATGGCCCCGAGTGGTTCAGATGGCCGAGGCGCTAGGGAAAAAATCCATCAAGCTCAACCCCGGAGATGAAGCTGCCACCATTTCCACCTCCTGTATTCTTGATTCGGATGCGACGGTCGCCCTCATTGCCGTGGCCGCAGGCGCTGGTTTCAATTCCAAGACTTCCATTCCGGTGGGCGGTTACTTCGTTGATGACGTTCAACTCACCGTGATCAAACAACCAAAACTCCCGGTTCAAGTTGTCAGCCAATAAACCCAACGAATTTCCAAAGATGAACACTTCATTCACTCGTCGTCACTTTCTACGTGGTGCGGGAGCTTTTATTGCTCTGCCCGCGCTTGAGTCTATTGGCTTTCGCCGTTTTATATCTGCCGCTGCAGCCACGCCTCCCAAGAGATTGATGTTCATGGGCATCGGTTA
>CAJWWL010000245.1 GCA_913048125.1 uncultured Opitutia bacterium
CTTTATTTACGAGGATCTTACTAAAGTTCCATTTGATATTTCCGGGCAAATGCCCGTCTGGTCCAATGAGTTGTTCGAACAGAGGATGTCTGGAGGAACCATTTACGTTTATTTTGGAAAACATCGGAAAGGATACTCCGTATTTGGTGGAGCAGAAATTCTTGATCTGTTTTTCGTCGTCAGGTTCCTGACCAGCAAACTGATTGCAGGGAAAACCGAGAACAACTAAGCCTCTAGAATGGTAGGTTTGGTGAAGCTCTTCTAACCCAGAATACTGTCTGGTGAACCCGCATTTTGAGGCTACGTTGACTATGAGCAAAACTTTGTTTTTGTAAGACGATAGAGTGGTAGTTTTACCGTCGATATCTACCAGAGGGATATCGTAAATAGAAGACGTGAGGGAAGAGGTCATAAGAAGAGTTAGAAGGGTTGTGATTGATTTAAACATAGAGCAAAAAACGATTATGCACACTCAGGAGATCAGTCTGGATTTGAGGAATGGAATTAATCCACAATGTTTCGGTAAGTAAGATTAATTCTACCGCCGATGGGTTTGGATGTCCGAGGTACTTCATGTTTCCAGTGCTTTTGAGTGATGCCTTCCATGACCAGGAGACTACCTCCGGGTAAGGTGAGAGATTCTGAAAGGCCATTCTGTTTGAATTTCTTGTGCTTCAACCTGAACAAACGGTCCGCACCCAAGCTAACTGAAGCAATCGATGGAAGCGGTCCGAGTTCTTTTTCATCATCACTATGAAGACCAACACGATCGTTTCCGTTGCGATAGTAGTTGATGAGCACTGAATTGAAGTGTTGTGGAATCTCGCTCTCTATTTGAGACTTTATGAAGAGAAGGGAATCCAGCCATGGCTTTGGCGACATGGTTATTCCAGAGTATGTGTAGCTTTTATCTTGGTCACCGTACCAAGCTTCGAGCCTCGGTACCTTGTAGGTTTTTCCGAATATAGTTATGTCATTCTGAGTCCAATCGACTTCTTCTAAGAGAGAGAGATAAAGTTGATTTGATAGCTTCTGAGGAAGAAACTCTGGATAGAATGTGATGCTTGAGTCCGGAAGGGAAAGATTGAGTGATTTCATAGTAACTGAAGGATCGACTAGGTCAGCATAAATGCCAAAAAACTGCTGTTTGCTGAGCAGTTAAGGGAAAGTATGCGATCATGGTTAGTAATAGAAAGTCCATCTCCTGTAGTAAGCCTGTGACCAGCAATTTTAACAGTACCTGTCAGGATCTGTATCCAAACGTATGGATGGTCCATAATGGGAGATAAACAGGATTGAGAATGAATCTTTGATGAGCCATAATAGATTTCAGCATTTGACCGAATCGTAGTGGATTCATTCCTGCCAGATCCTGAAAAAAGAAGGCGAGGCTCGATAGGGTTGTCCTCAGCGGTTAGTTGATAATCGGCGTATATAGGCTCACCGCCAAGAGTGTTCGGTTTCAACCAAATCTGGTACAGTTCAGTGCTGTTTGTAGAGGAAGGGTTCAACTCACTGTGACTCACACCTTTTCCCGCACTCATGTATTGGAAATCTCCAGTTTTGATAGTAGATTTATTTCCCATAGAATCTTCATGTTTGAGAGAGCCTGAGAGTATGTAGGTGAAGATTTCGGCATTTTGGTGAGGGTGGGTCGCAAATCCTCCAAGTGGAGCGATGATGTCATTGTTCATGACGATTAGAGATCTGAACCCATTGTGTGCAGGATCAAAATAATCACCAAATGAAAATGAGTGTTTTGCGTGCAACCAATCGTTTGCAAATGATCCTCTGGTGTTTTTAGGTCGAAGATTGAAGTGCATGACGAAACTAACGTTGTGAGTTGGATTTAGAGTTTTGTGTAATTTTGACTTTTGAAGACCATGAACCTGAGAGACCACAAAGATGTAGTAATTCTTGGCGGGGGCATTGCCGGATGTGCATGCAGTGATTTGCTAACAAAATCTGGTTACAGCGTAACAATAGCCGAAAAAGGCAGAGGTGTTGGAGGTAGGATGTCTACGCGCAGGATGAGCGGAGCGAGAATAGACCATGGTGCTCAATTTCTCACCATGCGCGATGAGCGTACTCGAGGCTTATTCAATGAGTTGATGACGGCAGGGATCATGGAAAAATGGTATGATCAAAACTCTGTTTCAAAAGAGATTCCGGAAGGGATAAGATACATGGGCATTGGAGGGATGTCATCGATACCAAAGTTCCTCTCTAGAGGCTCATCCTTGGAGACAAAGTTCTTTGTAAATAAAGTGAAATGGGACGGAGTATGGTACGTTGAGGAAGCCGGAGAACAAAAGAGGATACTCACTGCAGATGAGTTAGTTATTACGTTTCCGCCACCTCAAATTCTTGAGCTCCAGGCAAGGAGCTCATTTATACAAGACCAGAATATTTCAGATCAACTTGGACGCGTCCATTACACCAAAACTCTGGCTGTATTGTGCCTGTTAGAAAAACCTACTCGGTTAGATGCTCCAGGGATCCTTACCCACCCCAATGCCGATATCGATTGGATTGCAGATAACCAAATCAAGGATATTTCAGAAAAGCCTAGTGTGATCATCCACTCCTCACATGAGTATGCAGAGAAATACTGGGATGCTGAGGATGAAGTACGAATCCCAAGCTTAACCGAAGTCACCCAAGATTTACTAGGGGCAAAGATTCAAGAGTTTAGTTGCCACAGATGGGGCTTTGCAAAACCACTGGTAACATTTGGAGAAAATCATTTTAGCGACGATCAAACAAAAATGACTCTAGCAGGAGACGGCTTTGGCGGGGAAAGAATTGAAAACGCAATGTGCTCTGGACTTGATGCCGCAAAATCAATCATCAACAGGCGCTAGACTAACCGGGACCAATAGCTAGTGACGAATTTTCAGGCAGAACCTGAATTATTGTATTGGGGCTTTGCAGGTTGACCTGAACAAGGGGGCTACATTGGTGCCCTAAACCAATAAGCTTATGCAAACGATGTATAAATACATCAGATGCAAAAAAGCTTTATGACACAAAAATGGTCGGAGTTGATCATGTTACATTGGCCGGTCCCTGAACGAAAGGTTTCAGAAACTACTCCCGAAGACCTTAGACCAGACCTATATAACGGGCAAGCATGGGCGAGTGTTGTAGTGTTCAAACTCAGCAACCTTCGAGTGTTTCCGATTCGCTTCTTGAAATGGGGCAGTTTTTTAGAGATCAACCTGCGTACCTACGTTAGGGACGAAGAGGGCCGAAGAGGCGTTTGGTTTTATTCTCTAGATGCTGCAGATTTCGTTTCTGTAGTAGCAGCTAGATTGCTGTATGGCTTGTCCTACAACCTTTCTGAAATAAAAAGCCGGCAAAGCGGACAACAGGTTAGTTTTGACTTGAATAGAATCTTGTTTGGGGGGAAATCCCGGTCGCACATACAGGCATCCATCACAGATCAAGAAATCCCAAGAGAGAAAGGCTCCCTAGATGAATTCCTGCTGGAAAGATACAGGTTTTGGGCCTCAAGAAACCACAAGAAAAGTACAACAGCAATAGTGAAGCACAAACCGTATGAACCTAAAAAGGTAGAGGCTGCACAATACAGAGGAGCTCTGTTTGGTTCAGCAGGTTTGGGGGAGCCAAACAGCGAACCAGTCCTATCACACTATAGTGAGGGTTTTCCAGTTGAAGCATCCGCACCATCTTGGTTCAATATTGCGGGCCAAGAAAACCAAACGTGAGTGAAACTGTCTTGCCGATAACATCCGAGGAACTTCTGTGATTTTACCTCATCACCGGAGATGTGCTGATGTGCTCGCTGCACTGATTGCGACACTAAGTTCCAAAGGTGTGCATCTCGGGAGGGAACGTTTGGAGTTGGTCTGCCATCAATGATATCTGAAATGTCATCATGAGCACTTGAAGTAGTCTTGGCGGAACATACTGCTAGTACACCGTCAGGCAAAATATCCTTAACTGTTTCGATGTGAAACTGCGAGTCGACTGATCTTGGAGAAAGAAGGTTGGCGAGGCAATAAAGGTTGGAGTCATACTCTGCGAACTCTACACACCTTTCTGTAACTGGACCATCAAAGAAATTGCCGCACATAACACGGTTGGCGGGAGAAAAGAAAGTGTGGTTAGCACCCCACCATTTGGATCGTAGAAGACCTGCACCGTGTAGCATTAGTTTTTCATCCTCAACAAGACGATCACGATCTAGATCACGGAAAGAAGCTCTCATGATCTTTAGTTGGTCACGACAAAGGTAGAAAAGACGGCGAACATCTGCGACCGTAGAATTTTTTGAGATTATCTTTTCAAGAAAGTAGTAGAGAGATGGAAAAGCTGAAAGATATGTTCTAGAAATCGACTGAAGTGAGGGGTTATCAACTGACAGGTCGGAGGTCTGTGAAGGTGTGTTGAAGACTGGGCCAGATGATGAGTTTGAGCGAATCCAATCTTCGAGTTCATCGTTAATGCCCATGGAAGCACTTGAAGTGCCGGAAACTAAATTGAAAAGTTGAAGGAGATTTTGGTAATCTGCTGGAAGTGTATCTCGTCTGTAGGAGTCAGAAACATCCGCAATGGAAGAACTAACTCCGCCACCGGTATATCGCGTGGAGCCTGAACTGTAGGCATCACATAGGTTGGTTATGATAGAGGTGTCAAAGAGTGGTGTTAGCTCGAATGGTTGCGAGGAAACTTGCAAAATTCGAGAGCGCAAGTCGCTTGAACTTTTTTGCGGGATAGCGGAAAGGGATAGGTTCGCGCAGTCATCTTGAGCTTGTAGATAAAGTTGAAGGGTGTTGGCGTCGGTCTCGAGGGACTCTTCAAAGGCATTAGAGTCTTCTCGAGGTAAAACACCAAGAAGGTAGTCGAGGGCAGTCTGTTCGCTAAATTCCAATTTTGAGGGAGGTTATGATCGTAGTGTGGATAGGTGGTGACGGAGCTTTTCGACTCCTAGGCGAATGCGTGATTTTACAGTACCAAGTGAAAGATCGAGGTGCTCTGATATCTCTACGTGGTTCATTCCTTTGAAGTAGGATAACTCGAGAACCTTTTGCTGATCGGGAGGTATACGAGTGAAGGCTTCACGAAGATTAGAAAATTCGTCACTTTTTAATGCTTGGTCGGCACTGTCTATCTGAGTGGGATCGTCTCGAGAAGTAAGAATTTCATCAGATTCTGATGAATAAACTCTACGTTTACGAGATCTGTAGCGATCAATACTTCTGTTTCTAGTGAGAACAAGGAGCCAACTGCTGAACTTACCTTTTTGAGGTGAAAACGCTTCTGGCTTGCGCCAAATGTAGGAGAAAATATCTTGAATCACCTCCTCTG
>CAJWWL010000246.1 GCA_913048125.1 uncultured Opitutia bacterium
CCTTCTAATTTTGCTTTACCCTCAGATATCACTAGGCTTTGCCCTTCTGGTCCCATAAGCTGAGTTTTTCCATCGGAAGTCCGGCCCTTTAGGACAGTAGGTTTCCCCTTCGCTCCTGCACCCGGTAATCCTCCCTGGTGTATGCTGGCTTGAAAGTTTCCATCTCCAAGCGCGACAACTTGAATGCCTAAATTATCTTTTTTGAAGTACTCTCCTTGGATTAGGAAATCCGGGTTTTCCTTAGATGCAATTTCTGGCTCTATCCATACCTTACCTTTGGCACTTAGGAGACCAAAAGATCCGAACAATATGAGCAGAGAAGATAATAGGATGTGGTGCGTTTTCATTGGGTTATGTCCTTAGTTTCAGAATTTGCTTTTTCACTAGATGCCCCTGCTGTTTTTTGCGATGCAGAAAAGATGCTCCTCTCCACGGAGGAAAAGGTGCCCGTCGTATATTGCTGGAGATGCACTGGTCGCCTCACCAAGTTCGTTTTCCGCTAGGATTTCAAATTTAGGACCGGGTTTGATTACAGTCATTACGCCTCGGTCGGAAAGGAAGTAAGCAAGGCCATTTGCAGAGATTATTGAGGCACTATGACCACCCTGGAGTCGCTCCATCCAAAGACGCTCTCCGGTCTTTGCCACAAAACAGCTAGCAACACCATTATCGGCAACTACGAGAAAGTAGGGTCCAATAGCGATCGGGCTCGGCACGTATGAGCAACCTTTAGTAGTTGTCCAACGGATGTGGGTACTTGTGACATTACCGAAGCCTCGAGGGTCTATGGCTTGCATGAATCTTTTCGGAAATCCGCAGGTCATAAAAAGGAGATCTTCGTTATAGACCAAAGAGGCTACAAATTGATCGGTGGGACCATCGATCACCCAATGTTGCTTGCCAGAGTCAGGATCATAACTCGCAACACTTACGCTTCCAGATAGAATCATCTGATTCCGGCCATCGATATTTCGAATAATTGGTGTGCAGTAACTTCGCGTCTTGTTCGGTCGTTCTGTCTTCCAGATCGTTTCACCATTTTTCTGGTTTAGAGCCACAATGTAGGCATCGCCATCGTGATCACCGTTAATGATGACTTTATCTTTCCAGAGAATGGGGCTGGAGCAATAACCATGCTTGCTCGAAAATTGACCAGGGCGATGTTTCCATCTGAGTTCTCCGTCCATGGTAAAGGCGGCAACCCACATCTCATCACCTGCAAGAAAACTAAGATAAAGACTATTGCCGTCTGTTACGGGTGTGCTGGACGCTCGGCTATTTAGACGGTGAATGCGTTCAAATGCACTCTTCAAAATGTCTTTTTGCCAGACGACTCTTCCCGTTTTGCGATCTATAGATAAAAGGGCACGCTGTTCTGAATCTTCGATTGCGGTGACTACAAAAACACGGTCTCCCCAAATAATTGGAGATGCATGTCCTTTACCTGGTAGCGCTGTTTTCCATACTAGGTTTTCGTTTAAGTTCCAACCAACGGGAATATTTGTGTCTAGGGAGGATCCATCACCACGTGGTCCTCGCCAACCTGGCCAGTTTTCTGTCTTAGCATTTATCGGCGGCAAAACCCCAATCAGGATTATGACTAGCAGTAGGCGACTCATAAGATATTTACTTTGGCGTTGGATTGGACTTCAGGGGAGGTTCATAGATTTCGAGACCTCTAAGATTTAGCGTTTTTCCTTCAGTGGGCTTTAGTCGTAGTACATGATTTTTGTTCAAAAGGTTTTGAGCCGCTGTTGTTCTGAGGAGTTTTTTATCCTCACCAGCAAAGTTGATTTGGCCAACAAGCTTGCTACCAATAAAGACTTGAGCAGCACCTCCGTCAGGGGACTTTTGGTAAATTATATCGATGCGGTTTCCTGTGAAAGGGAACTGGAAGTCTTCATCCGGTTCGAAACTCAAAAATAGCTTTACCTTACGTTCTCGGTCACGAGGAAGATATCCGTATTTTTTTTCTGAACGTTTGAGGTGGCTAAGAATATGTTTTCGAAGAAGTTCAAGGCCAAGCTCATTGGGCTTAGTGTCATCTAGGAGAAGGCTTCCGATTGTAGCATTATTTTCTTCAAGGTAGTTAGCCCACAGTTTTCGGTTTTCAACCATTTCAGCTCCATGTTTTTTACAGGTCTCTCGGAGGATCGAAATGTCTTGGTCAACGGCATTTTCACTTCGTCCCCAGTTGGGTGAATCCACCGCCCGCCAATGTATTGAGGGTACAAGTATATCAGCGGTACTTCTTTGTCGGATTTCGGTTAGAAGAGACTCCAGGTCATCAGGTTTTCCAGTCGCATAGATGATAATGAGATCAGGGTTTATCAGAGTTGAATCAGAACCTTCACCTGTCAGAGTCTCGAGGCTCCAATCTAGAGAGTTAGCCCAAGTTGCATCATCCTGAGTCTTTATTAAAAGCTCAATCTCTGGACAATGGGGGAAGTCCGGAAGGAGCAGGTTTCTGAGGCTTTTACCATCTCTTAAAGCATCTCCCACCATACTTTTGCCGACCACGAGGACCTGCATTTTTCGGGGTGGGTCAAAGCCCTTCTCCAGTTTCTGGACGGTGAGTGCAAGATGATAACCTGGAGCTTTTTGCTCTGCTGCTAAACGCAATAAGCTAAAAAGCAGAATCGCTAGTATTGAATAGATGCGAATCATTCCTTTCGAAGGTCGAAACAACAGACGCTCTTTTCGCGTCGGAGATAGAGAAAACCATCATCAATGGCCGGGCTGGGACACCGCATAGCCCGTATTTTAGTGCTTGCTAATTCAGTATACTCGTTGGCAGTGGCGTCGATAATCTTGAGAATTCCACCGTTGTTTTCGGTGATAAAGAGTTTGCCATCAGCGAGTATGGGAGAGGCGATTTCACACTTGGATGGCTTGTTCCAGAGGATCTTGCCCGAATCCAGATCTGCACTAAGGTGACGAGACCCGCCAAGAAGGTGTACGCGCCCATCGTGAAGGATTGGGCTGGAGGCGTATCTCCGGGATTCAAATAGATGTTCCCATACCTTCTCAATTCCATCTTTTGTAATCCTGTAAACAACTAGTCCCGAATCGCTACGTTGGTGCTGTATCGCAACGTAGTCACCACTAATAGCTGCAGATGAATCTCCTCCTCCTTGAACTTGCCAGCGAATTTCACCAGTGTTTCCGTTTATCCCAACAAATGAGGCATTTGACTGGCTTAATATTGTAAGGTCTTCACCCTTGCCCCATGCGGAAGGTGAGGACTTATTGCCCTTCACCTCTTTTTGCTGCCAAAGAAGTTTGCCGGTTTTTGCATCTAGCGCCTTCAGGGTGTTGTCCAACAAGATGACTTTGCCCTCGACTACTAATGGCGAAGCAGAAGGGCCTTTTGTTGAAATTTCATTCCTCCAAATTTCCTTTCCTGTTTTTGCATCTAAGCAGTAGCCATGTGCACCAAGGGCGGTGTAGATTTTCCCATTCACAACACACGGAGTACTTGCCGCACTACGACCGACTGGAGAGGTTTCTGTCTCGAAGCGCCAAATTTCTTTCCCTGTCTTGTTATCCAGACAGAGCACAGTGTCGTGTGCTACCTGCTGAGTGGCGGGTATCGCATCGAGGACCTTCTCCTCGATCTCTTCAGGCCAACTGTGTGACTTTACCCAACTAACTAAACTCTCATGATCTGAAAACACTTTGTCTTTTTTGCTAGCAGCTGTATCAAGGACATCTAACGGCAAGGCATATCGCCCCTGCTTAAAACGGCTTTTAACGTATCCTTCGTAATGGAGCTTTTCCTCTTCGGTAAGATGTTTAGCAATCCATTCCTTCATCCATTCTTCAAGTTTACCTCCTCTAAGTCTGGGCGAAAGTGAGAGCCTAGCTTTCTCCATGGCAGCAATCTTTTCTGGCTCTAGTTTAGTGCTTCGATAACCAAGTTTTCGGAGTACTCTAGTGTCGATTGTTCGCTGCTTAGCTGGTACGTCTCGATGCCAAATTAGGCTGAGATATACTTTTCCTTCAGCTACGATCACACTGCTGTGCCCACCTTCGTCATCGCTGGGGATTTCAATGCTTTCCCAAACCATCTTGGGACCATCTTCTGCGAAGTCTGTGGTAATCTTAGGACTATTGTAAGCGACTCCGTTGCGATCGGTTCCGCGCCATTGAGGCCATCCTGCATGCAGGTTGGCAGTGATGTTCAGAAGTAGGATTGTTGAGAGGGTGGTTATAAGTTTCATCTCAGGTTAACACGTTTTAATCTGAAGCTTTGGACTCCACAAGAGCAAGTCCTCACTTGATTAATTGAACTCAATACCAAAAACTGCCTCTTCAAATGAAGCCATACTCCCGTCTTTCACTACTTTCTTTTCCGATATTAATTATCTTCTGCGTGTTTGCTGCGTGTTCCAAGAACAATCCCGGTGAGGCACAAATCAATGATGTTAAAGTCTCTGGAGGGTGGTCAGGCACTGCAGATCAGTTTGATCAGAAGTTTGTGCAGCATGGAGGTCGACTTAATACGATGACTGGTTACACAGGGACGCTTACGATTCTTGATGATGAGGCCCGAAAAGTCTCTCAGGAAACTTTCAAGCAAGGACTTCGGGAGGGGGCTTCTCTGAGATGGTACAACAACGGTAACAAACAGATGGAGTCCAACTACGTCGACGGCAAACGTAGCGGCCCTACCTACGAATGGTACCTTGATGCTAAGAAAAGGTCTGAAAAAGAGTACAGTGCAGGAACGGCCCATGGTAAGGAGGTTGCTTGGTATGATGATGGAGCCAAACACTACGAGCGCAATTTTGCCGGCGGCAAGCCCGTGGGAATCTGGACAGACTGGGATCGCGCAGGCAATATTGTTCGGCAAGTTGAGTACAAGGACGGCCGTGCTCTCAGGCAGATTGTACCCTAGGTATCTTTTCTGGAATAGAATCGGGCAGTCCAAAATTCCTGAAGTATACTACTCAGTGACGACTGTAATACGGTAGTAGCGCTGTGTCTTACCCTGTAGATTCACATCGGTAAATTCGGTGGAGTTGCCGATTGAGGCGGCCGGAATCTGAGATCGAAGGTTTTGCCAGGTCCCAGTTAGATCTTCAGTGAACTGGATGTCGTAGATCTTGCCGGGAACACTGAACCAAGATAGGGTGAAAGAAGTTCCATCACTCTCCTCGGTAGTTCTCGCCGTGAAGGCGGAAGTTAGCTCGGTTGGATCACTCCCAGCATGGTACTCGTGGAGATTGCTCTGGCCATCGCCATCGAAATCATCGTCCGAGCCGGTGTCATGGTTGGAGAAATATTGAGT
>CAJWWL010000247.1 GCA_913048125.1 uncultured Opitutia bacterium
GGGGAGGATCTCTTGGGTTGGTTTAAGAAACAGATTGAGTATGAAATAGATCGAGGTACACGCGCTTTGCTGGCGCAGAACCCAAATCAGGAGATTCGTACTGATAGCTCCTTTCGTACAGAGCTCGAAGGATGGCGGAAGCGTGATTCCAAAGTAGTTGATGCAGATCTGGAAATATAAAAACACGAAAAATTCATTGTTTTACCTTTGCTAAAAACTCTTCTTCCGTGTTTATTACATTCAAGTCATGACGCTAATTTATATTGCTATTGGCCTTTATTTGGGGCTCTTTTTAGCCTCTCGTGGGTGGCTCAGCTTTGAGCGTGCTGCTTTGCCTTGGATTTGGCTGGCTGGATTCATCCAAAAGAAAATGAGCAGTAGGACCAGAGTCTACACCTCACATGAAAAAGCTCGGGATGATGCCCGACAAAAACACTCGCCTAACCAGCAATGACGGATTTCTTTATTGCCCTTTTTACGCATGCTTTCACGTGGGGCATGATTCTTGGTCTGCTTGTTGGAGGTGTCGTTTGGTTTCAGACATGGAAGGCCAAGTTGGAGGCGCGCAAACGCTGTCAGGAACTTGAAGCGAAGCTCCAACATAGCGATGAAACTCTAGCCCGCGTACAGCGAGCATCTGAGGATTCCCATCGTCGTGAACTAGATTTGAAGGATTCTGAGATTGCCGGTTTAAGACTGCAGGTCGATGATCTAAAAGAACAACTCCATAAAGGAGAGTTACGTCTTCAGAAGGAAAAGACTGAAGGCGGTGGTTTCTTGGGTAAGGTCAAAGAGAAGCTTATGGGGTCTGGAGGCAGTGGAACTAGCAATATCAAGCCTGCAGAGATTATCGAGCCAGAAGTGCTGCCTCCTGTGGATAAGGATGACCCTCGCTAAGGCTGAACTTTTATCTGTGGATATTGAATCGATGATGGAACTGTTACTTGCTCTTGGCTTAGGCCTTGGTTTGGCTGCTGCCTGTGGATTTCGTGTATTTCTTCCTCTGTTCTTTGTTGGAATTGCAGCACGCACAGGGTATATGGATTTACCTGTGAGCTTTGAATGGGTAAATAGTAATTTGGCTCTAGCTTGTCTCGGTGTCGCTACTGTTTGTGAGATTCTCGGTTACTATATTCCCTGGTTTGACAATTTACTGGATACAGTAGCAACACCCGCTGCTGCCGTTGCCGGTTCTGTCATGATGATGGGTATGACTGGAGATATGGCGCCACTTCTTAAATGGGCTTTGGGTATTATTGCTGGAGGAGGCTCCGCTACTGTAATCCAGTTGGGCACTGCTGCTTTGCGGGGAGGAAGTTCAGTGAGTACGGGAGGTATTGCCAATCCTTTAGTTTCAACCAGTGAGACTGTAGCTAGTGGGGGGATGGTACTTTTGGCAGTTTTTGTGCCTGTTTTAGTGGGGATTGTGGCTATTGCCTCTATTGTTTTCGCAATCTTACTGCTGCGAAAAATGATTGGACGTAGAACTCAATTGCGACACTCAGAGGCCTGAAGGGCTTACTCGAACATGTCTGTTTCTTCAGGATTTTTTTGAAGAATCTTTAGGAAGTGAGGGAATTGTTTGCGGGCTTTCACTTCGCCTATTCCATTTATTGAAAGTGCCTCTTCAGTTGTTTGAGGACGATGAATGACTAGTTCTTTAAGTACACTGTTGGAAAAGATCCGGTAGGGTGGAATATTACCTTGGATAGCGGCGAGTTGAGCGCGTTTATTCTTCAACTTTTCGTATAGTTTGGGGTCGAAGTCGATAATTCGGTTTGAGAGATCTGTTTTTTGCTCTTCTTGTTTTTTAGTCGCTTTCTGTTCAGGCCAGACAAGTTGAAATTCAGCTCGGTCGTGCATGACTTCAATTCCGTTGGAAGTAAGTGTTAGCAAGGGAAAGTCTCGAGTGTTTTCGGTTTCAATAAGTCCACCATCTTCTAATGCATTAAAGAGCGCATCGAGATAGGCTTTTCCTTGTGCTTTGAGCAGTCCGTATGTGGATAGTGTAGATGCATCAAAATTGCCTACACTAGCCTGCTTGCTTCCAAGAAGCATTTGTACAATGCGGCGTTTGCCGAAACGGGCATCGTAACCTGAACTAGGGTTTTTCCAGCTCATTCTTGCTACGCCACTGAGAGCCTTACGGACGATATTTTTCTCTTTTTCGTCTATTGGTGGTCTTAGGTCACCTTGGTCTTGACGTTTGCAACCATTGCATTTGCCACAGTCCTCCGGGTTTGTTTCTCCGAAGTAGCTGAGAATCCATGCTTGTCTACAGCCACGGCTGTAGCAGAATTGTATCATGGCATTTAGTTTGGCTGCGTCTCGCTCGGCTTTTTCGGCTAGGGCGTGAGTGTCGATTTCTAGTTTTTCGGCGGGTAGATTTGGCTGCAGTAGGCGGGTGCCGCGTAGGCGCTGTCCGGGGATGTCAAACCTTTCGATGGCTTGGCTTCGGTTGAGTACGGACAGTGCAGTATGTATGGCCATCGGGTTCGTACGAGGGCCAAGGTGTTGTCGGAGATCGTCGCTAGAGAGGTGAATTTCTTGCTGCTCGTTTGCTTGGTCACGCAGTAGTTCGTAGAGACCTTGGATTATGGGTAATGGTGGGTTACTGCCTTCTAAGAACATTTCTTGGATACGTTTGTCGGCATAGTTAAACAGAAGGTCGCAGGTTGCGAATTGGCCATCGCGGCCAGCGCGTCCAGCTTCCTGATAGTAAGCTTCGACAGAGCCGGGAACTTCAAAGTGGGCAACAAATCGGATGTCTGGGCGATCAATTCCCATGCCGAAAGCGTTGGTGGCTACAGCGATATCGGTATTGGCGCTGATGAATTGCTCCTGCATCTGTTCTCGAGTGTCGGAGTCCATACCGCCGTGGTAGGTGACGTGGTCTACATTTTCCTCCGCTAGGCGCTTCGAGACCCGTTCAACCGATTTTCGGGTGGCACAGTAGACAATACCTGTTCTTTTTTGATCGATTAGATCAATTAAGTGAGTGAACTTTTCCTCATTGGAGTTTGTGGGGCGAATATTGAAAGCCAGATTTGGTCGTGCAAATCCTGCAACGAATGCCTGAGGATTGTTGAGTCGAAGACCATTTCGGATATCCTGCCTTACTTCAGGAGTTGCAGTGGCTGTGAGTGCGGCCACCGTAGGTCGACCCATAAGCTCAAGCGCGCGGTCGAGTCTTAGGTAGTCTGGTCGGAAGTCATGTCCCCATTGAGACAAGCAGTGAGCTTCGTCTACGGCCATCAGTGATACATCAATCTGTGAAATTGCTTGAAGAAAACTGCGGTTACGGAAGCGCTCGGGAGCAATGTAGACAATTTTGGTTAAGCCATTTCTGAGACGATCGATTTCGGCACTTTGTTCGGTCGGGGTTAGAGAACTGTTTATGTAGCTAGCAGGAATTCTATGCCGAAGAAGTGCGTCTACTTGATCCTTCATCAATGCAATAAGTGGAGATATGACGATAGTGACCCCGGGTTGGAGCATCGCAGGGAGTTGGTAGCAAAGAGACTTCCCTTTTCCTGTAGGCATTATGACCAGTGAGTCTCGTCCTTCTAGGATGGTCTTTATGACTTCCTCTTGAGGAGAACGAAATTCACTGAATCCGAAATTTTTCTGCAGTGCTTGATGCAGGTTATTCATACCCATATTGGATAGGGTAAAGCGGATGTCATAAAGCGGAAAATGTTATTTTAGAGTCTAATAAATAGTGATCCTTTTCAGGAGGTCTTTTTAATGCGGCTTAACCACATGGTGTAGATAATCTCATATTTGCTCCTTGTCCAAAACATCTTGATATAGGCACAAAATGGGAGATCGCGTCCATTTTGTGGACGATCTCCCATTTGGGTGGGGAAGCTGGGGTAAGGTTACCCGATAGACGGGTGGGGTGTTTGGCTTAGTGGGTTGCCTTTGAGTACTTGGTCCTTGTTGGGGAGAGGACCATTTGGCGAAGTTTCATATCCACATTAACAAGGTGCGATCTTGCGCCAGTAGGGTAGGTTTCATAAAAAATATTACGACCACCGTTAAATGATTTTAAAGTTGAGGAAACTCTTAGTTATTAAAACTTATTCACATTTTGGAGTCAGGGGGATGTCTTCCTGTGCAAATTTCCTTTACTATATATTTAGGGTCCATAGGACCCTGAGAGGTCTCCTTAAAAAAAAACATTGAAAGGTCTTGAGACCTACTATTTTGGGACGCCAAAAAATGCAGGTTACCGTCTTGAAATCTAAAATTCTCCGTGCCAAGGTTACGGAGTCTAAACTCGACTACCAAGGAAGTCTCGGGATCGACTCCGCATGGATGGAGGAAGTAGGCTTTCTGCCTTACGAGAAGATTCTCGTTGGTAACCTAAACAACGGTGACCGTTTTGAAACATACGTCATTCCATGTGCGAATGGAAGCGAGGCTATTGAACTTAACGGTGCTGCTGCACGTTTAGGTTTGGTGGGCGATCTACTTGTGATTATGTCATTTGCCCAAATAGACGCCTCCTCGGCGCAAAACTGGAAGCCGAAAGTACTAGTTTTAAAAAATTAACTGACACCTGACACCCTGATTTACATGAGTTATAAGCTATTCATTCCTGGTCCGGTAGATGTATCTGAAGAAGCCTACGCTGCGATGTGCACGCCAGTTGTCGGACATCGTAGTCCGGATTTTGTTGAGCTTTATCAGTCCGTGCAACCTGGGCTCCAAAAGCTCTTCATGACTGATGATCCAGTCTTTATAAGCACTAGCAGCGCTTGGGGTGTGATGGAGGGTTCAATACGCAATTTAACCCGCAAGAAAGTCCTCAACTGTATGTGTGGAGCATTTTCTGATAAGTGGTACGATGTTTCAAAGCGCTGTGGTAAGGACGCTGAGGCCATGAGGTTTGAGTGGGGCTCTCATGTTGATCCAACTGCTGTCCGTGAGGAACTGGAATCTGGTGAGTATGACACTATCACCATCGTTCATAATGAGACATCCACTGGTGTTATGAGCCCTTTGGCCGAAATTATGGATGTACTTCGTGATTTCCCGGAAGTGATTTCTATCGTTGACTCCGTCAGTTCGTGTTCAGTTGTGCCGATTCCTAAGGACGAACTTAAAATTGATGTTCTTTTGACTGGTTCTCAGAAGGCACTGGCATTGCCACCGGGTATGGCATTATTGTCGGTCTCTGAAAGGGCTCTAGATCGTGCTGCCTCAATTGGAGACCGAGGGTATTATTTTGATTTTCATGAATTTCTCAAGAATCACCAGAAGGGAATGACAC
>CAJWWL010000248.1 GCA_913048125.1 uncultured Opitutia bacterium
GTGTAAGCTTAAGAATTTCTGGATCCGCCAAATCAATTTCTGGAACAGCTGGCGGGGGCGGAGGCGGCGGATCATTAAGAATATTTTCTAGAAGCCAAATCCCTCGCTTCAGAGGATGCGAATCCTTACCATCTGAATTCATAGCTAAAACGGCAGCTCCTGTCAGAAGACCACCACGATTGTACTTTGCTTCGATAGGCACCTTGCGGAAATTAACTCCATACACTTCTGGAATTCGGTAGTGGTGAGATAGTCTGGAATTAAGCACTGCATAGTCCGAGTGGATGAAGTCCATAACACTACGGTTGCTCTTCAGGACTTCTTCAAAAAAGGCAATCGGCTCATCCGCCATAGCAGTCTTGAGTGAATCATCCTTCAAATGACTCACACTTTCTAGACCGTCCAAGCCAAGCCATTGTTGAACGAAATGGCGTGAAAAGCGTTTAGCCCGTGGATCTATCAACATGCGTTCGACCTGCTCACGAAGAACTTCCGAATCATGAAGCTTCCCGGTCGTGGCAATTTCTAGAAGTTCCTTATCAGGAAGACTGGACCAAAGAAATACACTCAGGCGTTTAGCCAGTTCAAAATCGCTAATCCTAGAAAGGTGAGTCTTAGAATCTTCAACTTTTCGCTGAGCTAGGTGTAGAAATTCGGGATGAGCGAGCACAGTAGCAAGTACCTCAACCATAGACTCTTCAAAAGTCTCGAACTGAGGCCGGTACTTCATGAAGAGATTCACAAATCGACCCAGCTCACTACTGGTAATTTCACGGCACCATGCACGGCTCATGAAACGCTCTAAGACCTCTCGGGCATAGACACCTTCATCCGACTGATTCTTGCTGTCAAAAAAGATAGCAGTGTGAGTGACGGGAGGCCATTGCTCATAAAATGGAGCTGTGATCTCGACGTGGTCAAATTGAACGTGCAACCCTCCTGCCAAGGCTACGTTTTTGATATGTAAGAATTCATCGCGGCGAGGAAACGTGGTTTCGAGCTTACGGAATGGATTACGCTGAATGTCCTCCAACTGGATATCAAAGTGCACGAACTCCGGCCTGTTTGCTGGTGCCCTAACAGGAACATCTCGCTCACTGATGATGTTGGAGAAATTCGCGTTATTGCTTGTATGCGCACTGAAACCCAAACTTAGACAAACATCACCTTTTGCATCACCGACAACCGACTTTCCAGCTCTGATGCTAACACGCATAATTCCGTTGTCTGGAAGGTATCGATCCAGACCCACTTTCCATTCACTATTTCGAGGAAGCTCCATGTAAACCGATGAACCAGGAATTAACGTGTCGTCATACTTTTCTCCATTTGGCTTGAACATTCCGCCAGAATACGGAACCCCCTTGCCACTTTTACGATCAAGCAGATGGGAGCGTTTCCGATTCCTTGGGTAATCCTCATGATCCTTGTTAAATACCTTGGAACCCTGCTTTGATATTGTCTGTTCATGTAAATCCTCCAGAGGCAGTACGTATCTTACTGGCTCAGGACGTTCACCTATGACAATGGCTCTACGAAGTGCCTTCAGGCCGATCTCCCGGTAAGCCTGAAACTGCATGGGTGACATCTGCAAAAGCTCAGAACTATTCTTGAAACCATCTTCGGATGCTGTCTCCGGTGGCAGACGTTCAACAAGGGTGTGTTTGAGGCCCAATAAATCCTGGAGAGCGTAGTCATATTCATATCGAGTTAAGCGACGAAAAGAGGATCGCCCTTTTGCACTACGAGCCACTCGAGAAGCCTGTTGAATCTCACCGGACAACCAATCCACGACAGTTGCCCTCTCCTTGTCTTCTAATTGCACACCCGCATCTTCTGGAGGCATTTCTGCATTGCTGATGACATCAAAGACTTCGAGCCACCAGTTGACATCTTCACCGTGAACCAGGTCAGGATTGAGAGTATCAACCCTAAACTTCCCCTTTTGCTTCTCGGGTCCGTGGCAACCAACACAAGCCCGCTTCAAAACAGGCTCCACCTCTGCACGAAACTCTTGCAGTTTGGGTTTCGGCGAGTCTGAGGCTCCGCTCAGAACCGCGACAGAAAAGGCAACTAGTCCCAAAAGGGTAATTCTAGAAACTGATTTCATTTAAAGATTAGCTATTAAATTCGGAAAGGATCAATCCACTGAAACCGGTGGAAATGCGATGAGTGTACGGCCTCGCTTTGGATATATAACGACTTCAGTCCCCTTTTCTGAAAAGGCTTTTCGGTCAACAAACACTCCGTCGACAGAAAATTGAGCACTTGGTTCCAAATCAATATCGATCCCACCCTCATTCGTAGCCACACGAATACTCTTCCCGTTGTATGCCACAATGTTCCCTCGGACAGCGTCATCGTTTGAGCGAACTAAAATCTTATGCGGACGAGTCTCTGTTCTGTAGTGGCAAAGCACGGCATTGCGGCCAGCTTTAGCAGCAATTTTTGGAGGTGCCAGTTTTCCGTCGAGGACGAAGGAAACCTTACGAGCATCCAAGGTCAATTTCTCAGATTCCCCCGAAAGCCAACGTTCACATTCCACCTGAGCGGAGAGATCTAGCACGGCATCAGGCGTTTTGGTTCTTACATAGCCAAGAACTGCTCGACAACTGAGATCATTGGCAAAACCTCGCCTTCCCTCCTCAACAGGCAATTGTTCAGAAGGATCATATGCCGATGCCTTTGTCCAAACAGCAACCATTTGCTCACGAGGCTCATGGATTTGAATCCAATTACCTGGCTTGAGAGCTGATTCTAAATCAGACGACTTTTCTTCAATACGGAACTCATCATTGGAAGCGTAGGGTATCTTGACCTCAATAGGTGGGTTGGAATCAATGTGAATGCTCTTGTGTGTATGGTGCACTCGCAAAGTAAAAGTGTTCTTACCCACAGAGACGATTTCTCCCCACTGAAAGTTCTTAGTTGTTTGTAAATCAAGCCAGGTTGTTTCGTAAAAATAGCCCCAGAGATTTGGCTGAATAGCCTTAGCAAATGTGGACGCATTCACCATGCGCCCATCAATGACACAGACGGAACCGATCTTGAGTACGCTCTGATCAATGGACTCACCAACCTTGGAATGTCTGCCAAACTTTCCACGACTGATATAGTCGAAGTAGTCAATCTCGACCGTGAAGTACTTCAGTCTGTTTTTATCTTTAGAATCAACAGGTTTGACACCAATGACCTTTCCGCCGAAAGCAGCTGTAGCTCCGTTAAGACAATTAGCGAGGCTAAGCCCCAATAAAGCACTGGTATAGGTTAGACGGTATAAACTGATTAAAGATCTCAATCTCATAATGTAGATGTATCTTAATATCTCCCAGCAGCACTTTTGGGGATTAGATTTACAAAAACTCTGAGGTTTCTCAACCAACAAACCCTCTACCAAGAAATGAAGGATGAGATAAAAGAACTTTTGAAGCCAAAGTTAAGACTGGATCACTGAAGCACCTCCTGAGGCTACAGTCATGAAAGGTTCAATCTCTCGTCCAAATGTCTGCTGGAAGCTATTCTTCAAATAATGGACTAAATCTTCAGCAGCATCCTCTCGGACAAGAGAGATTGTAGAGCCTCCAAAACCACCACCAGTCATTCTTGCACCTATGACACCAAAATCATATGACGCATCTACAAGGAGATCAAGTTCGGGACAGCTAACCTCAAAATCGTCGCGAAGTGAGTTATGACTTTCACGAAGTAGACTGCCCATTTGCGTTTCATCAACAGCTTCTAGCGCTGTAACAAACTGCCCCACCCGCTCCATTTCCGAAATCGCATGTCGGGAACGTTTGAACAGACGTTCATCCAGCTTATCTTGGCTCGATTCCAGATCAGCTATCGTCAAATCACGGAAAGAATCTGCCTGCATAATGCTGAGAGCAGCTTCACAATCTTCACGCCGCTTCCTGTACTCGCCATCTCCAAGAGCATGTTTAACTCGAGTATCTGAAACAACGATGGAAGTACCATCAGGGATAGAAACAAGTTGAGTCGAACAATCTTGGCAATCCAACAGCAAAGCATGACCCTCGACGCAACATCCTACAGCCAACTGGTCCATGATTCCGCAAGGCACATTAGCGTAGAGATGCTCTGCCTTTTGACAGATAAGAGCCCGTTCAACTGGACTCAGGTCTGCGCCAGACAAGGCTGAAACCACAAGGGCTGTTGCAGTCTCCAATGCGGCACTGCTGGACAACCCAGCTCCGGCAGGAATGTCTGAAGCAATTGTTGCATTAAAGCCAGGAAGTTCGGCTACCCCCGATTCCCTCAATAGAGCCATGACACCAATGCAGTAGTTGAGCCAAGACTGATTGCCATCACGGGGTGCTAGTTGGTTCAGGTCCACAGAGACTGGATCAGACCCAGCTTGTGCGGACCAGAAACGACAAAAACCCGACTCGCTTGGGCTCACTGCCATGTGAAGGGACTTATCTATGGCTACCGGAAGTACAAAGCCGCCAAGGTAATCAATGTGCTCACCAATTAGATTTACACGACCAGGCGCACGTACGACATGAGAGGAAGCGCATCCGAATACCTCGCTATGAATATCTTGAATTGTGGATGTCATGCAATTCCATTCGACAATGGTAAATAGTGGTAGGATGTTAGCATGGAACATATCCTGTTATTACGGCTGCAAAAGAAAAGCCAGTTTTCCTATGCAATTTACAAAATTCTCTCTCACGAACCTGTTGATTTTAGCCATCTCCTCATATGCAGGACTGGACCGTCCAAATGTTTTATTCATCTCAATGGACGATCTGAATGACTGGATTGGCTGCATGGGCGGACACCCCCAGACCCGTACACCCAACCTCGACCGTTTGGCAGCCTCTGGAACACTATTTACAAACGCACACTGCCCTGCACCAGCATGTAATCCCTCACGCACAGCAGTTTTTACGGGTATATCCCCACACGTATCTGGTTTGTATCTTAACAACCAACGAATGCGAGAAATACTCCCAAACACGGACATACTACCAAAAACATTTTCAAGAAACGGCTACTGGGCAGGCGGTTCCGGTAAAATGCTTCACTACTTTATCGATGCCCGCTCATGGGATGAGTACTTTCCTAGGAAGGAGTCGGAAAACCCATTCCCGAGAACGATGTATCCTGACAAACGCCCAGTTAATCTTCCCCGAGGTGGACCATGGCAATATGTGGAAACTGACTGGGCTGCACTCAAAGCTACCGATGAAGAATTCGGCGGAGACTATCTGGTTGCCCAGTGGGTTAGCA
>CAJWWL010000249.1 GCA_913048125.1 uncultured Opitutia bacterium
TCAAAGAAGAGACTGAGACTGATCTCTTTGGCGAACAGGCTGTACTATGTGGTGGTGCATCTGCACTTGTACAAGCCGGTTTTGAAACCCTTGTTGAGGCAGGCTATCAACCAGAAATGGCCTACTTCGAGTGTCTCCACGAGTTAAAGCTCATTGTGGACTTAATGGTAGAGGCTGGCATCGCTGGTATGCGTTTCTCGATTTCTGAGACTGCGAAATATGGAGACATCACCCGTGGCCCTCGAGTAATAACCTCCGAAACTAAGTCCATTATGAAGGACATTTTGAAGGAGATTCAAGACGGTAAATTTGCTCAGGAGTGGGTGGATGAATATAAAGCAGGTCTACCTGAATACAATCGCCTACTTGAAGAAGGGGAGAAGCATCAGATAGAAGAGACCGGCGGATACCTCCGTGACCTTATGCCGTGGGTTCCAAAGCGCAGCATCAAGGGTGCCCAGGCTTCCTACCGTTAAGACTTTCGCTACGTTACGGCTGAGCGGATACAAAGGCCAATGTCATTTATCCGTCTAGCCACTCGTAAAAGCCGCTTAGCTCTTTTTCAATCCAATTTGGTGCGGCAAGAGATTCAAGCTGCTGATCCAACAGTTGAGGTTGAGTTAGTCGAAGTCACTACCACAGGCGATCAAAAGAGAGATTGGTCTTTGGAAAAGCAAGGTGGGACTGGTCTATTTACCAAAGAACTAGAAAGTCTCCTCCTTGATGGTGTTGCAGATATTGCGGTGCACAGCTCAAAGGACCTCCCAGCCAAGTTGGTAGACGGTTTGGCTGTAGCTGGTTATCTTCCGCGCGAACAAGTTGAGGATGTTCTCATTCTTCGATCTGAAGTCCAGAAGCCCTCCAGAATTGCAACTGGTAGCCCGCGTCGCAGGGAGCAACTAGCTTCGCGGTTTCCTGAGACCGAGTGGATTGAAATAAGGGGTAACGTAGAAACACGTCTTAATAAAATACGCGATGGCTATGCCGAGGCAACCGTTCTCGCCCGAGCTGGGCTAAATCGCCTTGGTATCAAGGAGTGGGATGGGTTACGCTTTGAACCCCTAACAATTGAAGAAGTTGTGCCAGCTCCCGGACAAGGTGCTATTGCCGTCGAATGTAGAGAGGGGGAGCAGGATTCACTCCCAGTAAGTATTTTCTGTGAACAAACTAATCGTGCCGTTACTACAGAGAAAAAGCTCATGTCTCTTTTAGGAGGTGGTTGTCATTCTTGTATTGGAGCACATCTTGATGGTAATCGTTTGCTCGTCTTCCATGAGGACTCTCGTTTTTATGAATTTCCGATTGAACATTCTCTTGATGACGAACTTGCTGCGGTGGCTAGCCAGCTTCTCGACAATAGGTGATCCCTTATAACTACTGATAATGTCCGAAGGAAAAGTCTATATTGTTGGTGCAGGTCCTGGATCTATGGGTCTGCTTACTTTGCGCGCTGCTGACTTACTATCACAATGTGACGTTTTGGTCTATGACTACCTAGTAAATCCTGACTTCCGCCGTCTTTGTCGACGAGGTTGCGAAATGGTCGACGTAGGGAAAGCGCCTGGTCGGCATTCTATTTCCCAAGAGCAGATTCTTGAAATACTTTTGGATAAAGCCAAGGAGGGTTTACAAGTTGTTCGTCTCAAAGGCGGGGATCCCTTTATTTTTGGCCGTGGTGGGGAAGAGAAGGCAACCCTTCTTGCTGAAGGTATCGAAGTCGAAACCGTACCAGGAGTAACCGCTGCTCTCGGTTGTGCTGCACAGAACGGCATCCCATTGACTCATAGGGACTTTAGTTCCTCCCTTACCTTACTTACTGGGCATGAAAATCCAGACAAGAAGGAGCCGCAGGTCGACTTTAAGAAATTTGCGACTACGGGTGGTACACTCTGTATATACATGGGAGTAGGTCAGGCTGACCGTATCACAAATGACCTTATTGCCGGAGGAATGTCTGAAGATACTCCTGTAGCTATCATCCGCTGGGGCACATTACCTAGGCAGGAGTCCTGGTCCACATCTCTTGACAAGCTACCGGGCACAGTATCGTCCAAGGATGTAAAGGCACCTGCTCTCCTTTTAATCGGTGAGGCGGTCACTCATATGGATGATCCCAGTGAAGGTCGTGCTCTTCCATTACTGGGTCGTCGAATAGTAGTTACCAGAGCCCTTGAGCAAGCTGGGAAGCTTCGCCATAAGCTTGAGGAAATGGGAGCTGAGGTTCTCGAGTTACCTCTCATTAAAATTAAACCAGAAACCTCGCCCGAGGTTTTGACTGAGACCTTTGCAGGTCTCGCCACATATGAGTGGGTTATCTTTACTAGCACCAACGGGGTCCGGCACTTTTTCGATTTCTTTTTCAAGGCATTTGAAGACCTTCGGTGTCTTGGTCCTATGCGTATTGCCGCTATTGGGGATTCCACAGCCGAGGAACTTCGTAAGCTTCATCTTCAAGTTGATGTCGTCCCGGAGAATGCTGTCTCCGAAGATCTTGCTCAGGCCATTCTCGACTTTGAAAACATTGAGAATCTCAATGTTCTTGTTGTGACCGGAAGCCGAAACAGTCCCAAGCTAAGAGAAATTCTCTCTCTGAAGGGCCGTGCTATTGTTGACGAACTGCAGGTTTACCGAACTGACCTGTCAGATCCGTCCGACACTTGGGAAGGTCTCACTCTTATCGAAGAAGGTGCCGACTCTATCCTTTTCACCAGCTCTTCAACCGTAGAGTCCTACGCCAACTATCTTGCAAAGAAAGTTAACGGAGACCCAAAACTTTACAGCATTGGACCCAAGACGACTAAAGCTCTAAAAAATGCTGAATTGCCATTGGCTGCTGAGGCAACTGAAGCTAGCCTTGATAGCCTGATTGAAGCATTGCTACAATCATGAGATGAAGTCTTCAAAACCTATCGTAAAAGTCTGCGGCATCACTCAAGAAAATGATGTTACTGAGTTGGTCGAAGCTGGAGTGAACTGGTTTGGTATCAATCTTTACGAACCTTCACCACGATCGGTTGACCTGAAGCGGGCCGAGAAACTTTTGTCGATCATCCCAGTTGGGCAAAGAGTTTTGGTCGATGTGTTACCAGATATTGCTAAGCTACAAGCTTGCAAGACTGCTGGTTTCGATCGTTTCCAAATTCACTTCAATCCAGAAGACCTTCCTGCTACTAAACTTTCGGACTGGGCTAAATGCCTCGGTAAACAAAACCTTTGGTTAGCTCCGAAAATACCTCCCGATTCTGATTTCCCAAAGAACCTTTTGGCTTTCGCTGACACATTTATACTTGATGCTTACTCCAAGAGTGCGTTTGGGGGGACTGGGAAGACAGGTAACTGGGGGCTTTTTCGGGATTACAAAACTTTATACTCCAGTAAGACATGGATTCTTGCAGGAGGTCTAAGTCCTCTCAATCTGCAGGAGGCAATTCAGGCTACTGGCACAGAGTTTGTAGATCTAAATAGTGGTTTTGAGACCGCACCCGGAATCAAGGATACCGCGCTTTTAGCATCAGCTATTCAAGCACTTTAGGGCATATTTCCAGTCTGGCCACCAGTCTTTTCTAGGAACCCTTCTGGGTTTGTCTCTTCTTAGGAATTTTGACTGCCATCCAGCCCTAATTGCACCTAAGTAGTCGGCTTCAAGACTATCTCCAATGTGCATGAGTTCCACTGGTTTGTAGTTTAAAGTACGTTCTACATGTCTGAATATTTCAGCAGAGGGTTTTAACGTCCCAATTTCTTCTGAAATAAATACCTTATGGAACCATTTCCTTATTCCTAAGTCACAGAGCACTTTATGCAAACGTCCGTCGTTGTTCGAAAGTACGGATATTCCAAGTCCCTTTTTTCGGAATTCATCCAGAGTCTCTTCTACACCAGAGGCTATTGACCAACGCCGCCCTTCAGCGAATGTATTCCAAAGGTCCTCGAAAAAGGATTCGAAACGGTTAAAGGGACAAGCATCTCCAATGGTTCTACGGACAACTTCCATCCAGAAAATTTTGTCCATGTTCTTTTTGATAGAAAGCTTTCTGAAAGCATTTGCGAAACGCGCTTCCAAATATGATGGTTCTGCATGACCGCCATGTAATTCTAGCACTTCTGCATAAATTGCACCGACTGAAGGGTGTGGGCGTAGAAGTGTTCCGGCAGCATCAACTGTTAGGTGGGTGACACTCACTTTTGTCCATCATGTAATCTGCGATAAAGATCACACTCTTTTATCAGCTCCTTGTGAGTCCCATCACCGACGGTGCGACCGTTTTCAAAGACTAGTATACGATCTGCAAGAGAGATCGTGCTGAACCTGTGTGCGATAATGAAAACTGTTTTGCCCTCTACGAGATTCCTTAGCGCCTGCTGGATCGTTTGTTCGCTTTCGGAATCAAGGGCGGATGTAGCCTCATCTAGAATTAGGATAGGCGCATTACGTATTAGTGCACGAGCAATTGCAATTCGCTGAATTTGGCCACCTGAAAGCCTACTTCCTCTCTCGCCAATTTGTGTGTTATATCCATCGGGTAAGTCTTCGATGAACTCGTGGGCGTAGGCTTTTCTTCCAGCTTCTTCAGTCGTTAAGTGGCTTGAGTCCGTCTTACCCAGCAGAATGTTATTTCGCACAGAATCATTAAAAAGAATTGGGTTTTGGGGCACATATGCAATCTGACTTCTTAAATCTGCTTGGGTGATTGAACGTAAGTCTTTTCCATCAATTCGAACCTTCCCTGAACTTGGGTCATGAAAGCGCATCAATAAATTAGCAAATGTGGTTTTACCCGCTCCACTGGGACCTACCAAAGCCACAATCTGTCCTGCATTTACGGTCACATCAATTTTATTTAGTGCTGGGGAGTCATTATCGTATGAAAATTCAACATTCTGAAATTCTACCTTGCCCTTGATATTCTCAAAAGGCTCAGGTTGTTTTGGGTCCTCAATCACAATAGGATGATCTAGGATGTATTCAATCCGATCCAGTGCTGCGGTGCATTGTCTTATCCGCGCGTATATGCTCCCAAGCTTTTTGATAGGCTCGTATGAAAGGTATAAAGCCATAATGATGGGGGTTAGATCTTCTAGGGAAATCTCAACCCTCGCCGCATGATAGATAGAGGCGGCTATGCCAATTGAAGCAATAATCTCTACTGTAGGAGCAATCAGATGGTTGTATTTTATCAACTTTAGCCGAAGTTTAAAGAGTTGTACAATGAGATCCCTGAATTTCTTTTCTTCCTTTTTCTGAAGG